>CAYPXQ010000139.1:0-4218 GCA_964414685.1 uncultured Actinomycetota bacterium | reverse complement strand
AAACAGGGGACTGCGTTTTATACTCTGCGGTTCAAGCGCAAGGAAACTAAAGAGGGGACATGGGAATCTACTGGGCGGACGGGCCTGGCGATATGAGCTGTTTCCGCTGGTAACAGAGGAACTTGATAAAATCGACCTCTTGCATGTTTTAAATCAGGGGATGATCCCGGCTCATTATCTTCAAGGTTACCGCGATTGCATCAGGTCTCTCAAAGCTTATGTGCAGGATTATTTAAAGGAGGAAGTTTTTGACGAGGGCTTGACAAGGAATGTCCCTGCCTTCTCAAGGTTTTTTGAAGCATTTGGCTATTCTCACGGCGAGTTGACCAATTATTCCAATATTGCCCGCGATTGCGGGATAGATTCTAAAACAGTAAAGGAATACTACCAGATCCTTGTTGATACCTTGATCGCGGTCAGGGTTGATCCTTTTAAAAAGAAACAGGCAAGGAATATCATAACCAGGGCGCCAAAATATTACCTCTTTGATGTCGGAGTTGCCAATTACTCAAGAAGACAGAAAATAGAGACCAAAAAAGGAAAAGAATTCGGAAGATCTCTTGAACACTTTATCCTGATGGAGATATTAGCTTACAGGTCTTACAGTGAAAAGGAATTTAATATAAATTTCTGGCGGACAAAGACAGGGCTGGAAGTCGATTTTATTCTAGCAGACGGCGATATTGCTATTGAAATAAAAGGCACAGACAGTATAGATATAAGGGATTTCAGGCCCCTGATGGCTTTTTCAGAAGAATATTTGCCAAAAAAAACTATTATTGTCTGCAATGAGAAAGAAAAGAGGATACATGACAATATCATGGTGCTGCCATGGAATTCTTTTTTAAGGCAGTTATGGGACGGAAAAATATTGTAGTTAATACTGGTATAATATGATGAAGATCTCTTGTGGTATATCCCCCGGGAATACTGGAGGTCTGATAAATTTCATATAAATATCAACCTTAATAAAATATTAGGAAAAGGAGGCCACTAAAAGATGGCTGTCAATATCAAGGATAACTCACAATTAGAAAAAGACCATATGCTAATGGGCATAGACCTGGGGACTTCTACCATTAAGGTAGGAGTATTTGACCTGGAAGGCAGTACACAGGCATACCAGTCTGCAGAATACGATTTAGCATATATAGGTAAAGACATGGTGGAAAATGATGTGGAGAAATATTGGAAGACTCTGGCAGCCCTCATAAGAAAGACCATAGAGGCAAATAAGATAAGGCCAGAAGAAATAACCGCAGTGTCGGTTTCCAGTCAGGCTGAGACCATAGTCCCGGTAGATAATGACATAAGGCCTCTTATGAATGCCATAGTGTGGCTTGACAGCCGGTCTTCCCGGCAGGCCAGGGATATATCTGAAGTGTTTCCCCCCGGGGACATGTATATGGTATCAGGTCAGCCCATTTGCGATCCTTCCTGGCCGGCCAGCCGAATAAAATGGCTTAGGGAAAACGAGAATGATATATACAGGAAAGCATATAAATTCCTGCTGATACAGGATTATATTATATATAGGCTTGCCGGGCTGCTTTACAGCGAGCCTACGACATATAATTCTACCTATTATTATGATATAAATTCCCATGACTTTTACCAGCCAATGCTGGATTACCTCGGAGTAGGCAGAAATAAATTCCCTGAGATAAAAAATACCGGTACCATAATAGGCAATATTTCTCAAGAGGCATCCAGCGAAACAGGGCTAAGTACCAGCACTAGATTTGTCCTGGGATCACTGGACCAGCTGGCAGGTGCCATCGGTGCCGGGAATATAAGGGAGGGAATAATTACCGAAACAACCGGAAGTGTTTTCTGCATGGTTGTCACAACTGACAAACTGCTGTTTGACTATGAACACGGGATACCCTGTTATCTACATGCCATTCCAGGGAAATACTGTCTTCTTCCCTACAGTATGACAGGAGGGATGGTACTTAAATGGTTTAAGGACAGTTTCTACAGGCAGGAAGAAAAACAGACAGGAGAGAAAATATTTGAGTTGATGACGGATGAAGCTGGAATAGTGTCACCAGGAAGTGAAGGCCTGGTGATGATACCTCATATCACAGGAGCTTATATTCCTGAAAATAATCCTGATGCCAGGGGTGTATTTTACGGTATAAGTATCAGCCACAACCGGGCTCATTTTGTCAGAGCCATTATGGAATCAATAGGATATATGCTAAAAAGAGACCTGGAGATACTGGATGGCACAGGCATTAAAGCAGACAGGATAATCTCTATGGGCGGAGGTGCCAAAAGCAGCCTGTGGAACCAGATCAAGGCAGATATAACCGGGATAGAGATACAGGTCCCGGAAAATACAGAGACAGCTGTTCTGGGAGCTGCCATAATAGCCGGGGTAAGCACCGGTGTTTTTGATAGTTTTGAACAGGCAGTTAAAAAGTCAGTAAGGATAAAGGACAGGTATATACCAGATAAAAGTAATAAGAAGATATACGATGCAGGTTTTAAAAAATATAAACAGATCTATAAAAGGCTTGAGGATACATTTTAGAAAATATTAAATATATGATGAAGATAGACATTAAAGTACTCACTGAAGATGATATAGGCAGGATCCATGATTATACCCTGAAGGTCCTTCAGGATCCAGGAATGCGGATAATGAATATATATATGCTGGATGCCCTTGAGAAAAAAGGGGCAAAAGTGGAAAGGAATAAACAGGTGGTCAGGTTTAATCCTGGTATTATTGAGGAGACAATAGGGCTTATCAAGTCAGATTATAAACAGGGGAGGACTCCCATATATATGAACGGCGTCACCAATTCCAACAGCGGAAAAGGCATAAAAGCCAAATTCGGGGGTGCCTGTGTACAGAAGCTGGATTGGAAGAACCAGACCTACCGGGATCCCCTGGAATCCGACCTTATTAATATGATAAGGCTGGGTGAAGCGCTTCCAGAAGTTGAAGTTGTGGGCAACCCTTATGTCTACTTAAAAGATGATAAAGGAAATGCGATCGATCCAAGAATGCAAAGAGTAAAGACTGCATCAATTGTAGCGAAATATACAACAAAACCGGGACCGACAGAGGTATGGAATGCAAGGGAATTAAAATACCTTATAGAAATAGGGGCTGTCGTAAAGGGGAGCAGGGAAGCCTATTTTGGCGAGCCCTGTTTTATAACCGCCAAGGAGACTATAGCTCCCCTGATCCTGGAAGAACTTTCAGCAGAGAACCTTATAATGCTGGCAAAGAATAACCTGCCCTGCACCATAATACCCATGCCTATATCCGGTGTTTCTACCCCGGTGACACTCATGTCTAATGTTATAATATGCAATGCCGAGATCCTGGGAGCCATGGCGGCACTTAAAGCCTTGGTACCTGAAGCCAGATGCGTGGGAGGAGTTATATCCGGAAGCATGGATATGAAGACGGGACTGGCAAGCTTTGGCGCCGCAGAAGCGATACTTCAGGACCTGGCCATAGCCGAGGTCCATGAAAGACTATATGGATTTGATTTTGGACTGGGTTCCGGATATTTTGACGGCAAATATCCCAATACCCAGCATGGTATGGAAAAAACCCTGAAATATTTTGCAGCAGCTGCTACTGGAAAGGTTAACTTCCCGGTAGGTCTTGTCAACAGCGGGAAATGTTTTTCTGGAGAGCAGGCAGTCATTGATATAGAGAACCTTCACCTTATCGACAGGTTCCTGGAAGGATTTACTGCAGATGATGAGGATGCTGCCCTGGATATTATAAGGGAAGTAGGGATCGGCGGATCATTTTTGAACCATAGCCACACCCTTGCCAATTATGCAAAGAACCTATATGTACCAGAGATAATGGACAGGACTCTGCCTTCCAGGCTAAAGGAAGACATGAAAAAAGATATGGTATTTCTGGCCCAGAAAAAGGTTGAGAAGATACTGTCAGGGGATTACCTGTATAAGATAGATATGGAAAGGGAGAAGGAAATAGACAGGATAGTCAATATGGCAGAGAAAGAGTTGGTCTGAATAGTAAAATACACATTCTTAAAAGGATTAGTCTACGAATCTTAATTGATTCAAGTTATAATATCAGGTATTTCATACAGAAGTCGAGTTTTTGGATTACATAATATTTTTACTTATAGGAGTAGTAGGCGGGACAGTAGCCGGTCTTATGGGAATAGGCGGGGGTACAGTCATCATCCCGCTCCTTCTTTATCTATCCGGTGT
>CAYPXQ010000138.1:0-19300 GCA_964414685.1 uncultured Actinomycetota bacterium | reverse complement strand
CCACCTGTTTCAATCCACGCACCCGCACGGGGTGCGACTGTCCCCTGTTTTCTTCTTTTAAATAAAGGGACTTCAAATACTATATCGCGAAACCCTTTTATTTTGAACATCTATATATATTATTTAATTTTCAAAGAGCAAATTATTGCCATTAATTCTAGTAGTTTAAGCATTCGCGAACCTACCAAGAATTCCTTCATAACATCAGGTTCGCAACTATTAAAATATTAAAGGGCCTTCTATATTAATCGACTCTTTTGCGCCCACATGTTCTACTCTATTTTTCCAATTTGAACCAAGAAAATAGAACCTAAGACTATCTTTTTCAATATCAATCTCATTTAATAATTTCTGTTTTAACTTAACCCATTGAGTTGGATCAACCAAACATTCAAAAACTGAATATTGCACTCTCTGGCCATAATCCTTACATACTTTGGATATTCTTCTTAGCCTTCGCTGACCACTTTTATTATTTGTATTAACGTCGTAGCTTACTAAAACTAACATATCTTTCCATCACTATATTTATTTCCATATAAACACTGGATAACCATCAAGGTCTCCACGCAAATACCTGGCTAACAATAATGCCTGAATATAGAAAAGTATGCCAACATTAACTTTTTCTTTTATAAATGGATGTATTATCTCTTCTTGTTTTCTTTTTTGGTATGAAGCTATTATTTCCCTGCGGGTATCATCTTTTATAGCTACTGCGCCGTTCTCCATCTTTATAAATTTATTCTTACGTACCTGCTCTCTATTGATGAGTGACAAGGTAAGCCTATCAGCTAAAAAAGGCCTGAATTCTTCCATCATATCAAGTGCTAATCCGGGACGACCGGGCCTATCCCTGTGAAGAAAACCTACGCTTGAATCAAGGCCTACGCTCTCAAGAGCAGATCTTACATCATGCATTAAAAGGGTATAAAGAAAGGAAAGGAGACAATTTACTTCATCCAGAGGAGGCCGTCTATTTCTTTTCCTGAAATGGAAATCTTTTTTTTGGGCAATTATTAGGCCGTCAAATATTTCAAAATATATATTTGCAGCCGCCCCTTCAATACCTCTTATCTCATCAAGAGTCTCAACTTTTTGTATTTGATTAATATAATTTGTAAGAGTTTTAGCTGCTCCATTTAATGAATCATTATTTACTTTCTGGCCATGATCTCTAAGTGCACGTTTTATCACTGTTCTGCAATTTGCAATCTTTCCTGTCAGGACATATCTAGCTATGTCAAGAGATTCAATTTTATTATCAGCTTTCCTATATTGTTCACGCCTAAGTAAGACATTTCCTGATACTTGACCCTGTATGCTTGCAAGGAAGCGGCCGTATTCAGTCAAAAGGCTTATTGATACCTTATTTTCTGCACAAAAACCCATTAAGTATGGGCTAAGCGATATATTGCCAAAACATACTATTCCCTGGATAGTGTGAATAGGAAGTTGTAACCTCTGCTTCTTATCAACAGATACTATAATAGTCTGGCCCTCTTTTGAAAGATAAGAACCCTGGGTAGTAACAAATAACGTATTTAAATACTTTTTCATTAATATGAAATTTCATTTAACAAATATTTTCTTACCGTTCTTTTTTTGCTCAATATCTTGGGCAGGCATTCATTAAAAAAGGAACATAGATCACACTTTTTTGAATATGATGGTAGAGGGGTTTTCCCTTCTTTGATAAATTTATGAAGTTCTAATGATATTTTCTCTGTTTCTTCTCTAAGAGAGTCATTAAAAATAACAGTTGATCTATGACGTGTTTTTCCATAAAACAGCGCTCCCTCGGGAACTTCCAGATCCATCATTTCTTCAATACAGATTGCCTGGGCACAGAGCTGAACTTTATCACTGTTATCAGCTTTGGGCTTTCCTCTTTTATACTCAACAGGATACGGCCGGCATCTTTTTTCATCCATTTGATTTACGAATTCAACGACATCTGCTTTACCGCTTAGTCCCAAACTGAATGAATTCAAGGGCATTCCTCTTGTTATTTTAACATTTGCAACATTTCCTGAATATTCTTTGTGAACAATTTCATGCATTATTCTTCCCTCTGCAGTTAAAACATTTTCAGACCAAAGTTGTTCTATGTGTATTAGTGCGCATTGGCGCGGACAGAATATAAAATGTTGTAATGCAGATAATTGAATAAAGTCTTTTTCTGCATACATTATATTTTCTCTTCTATGCTGACCCCGCCAGGAATTGCAGATTCATTTATTGTAATATTATAATCTGAAAAACTTCTGGCAGGTCTGGATGTATCTCCATTTCTATTAATATTTATAAGTTCAAATAATTTGTGTGAAGGTGCATTACCAATTGACGAATCATGCTTGAATACAAATAATCTCCTGGCATTCAGTTTCCCCCGGGCTGCTGAATGATCATGCTCAAACATATTTATTAAAGATTCCCATAATAATTCTAAATCATTTCCATCAAATCCTGTCTGTTTTGCTAAAAATGCGGAAATATAACCTTCACTTTTATAGAGACCGTAAGGAACCAGGTTTTTTCTCCCCATCATCCGTTCCTTCTCTCTTTCAGCTTCTGTCTCCACGGCCATTCTTGTTATTGTCACATTTAAAGGAACAATGGGCTCCAGACTTTTAGCAAAATTGAGCTGAACCGGACCGCGCACCTGTCCGCAATTATTCTCTTTTGTTGACATCACTGCTCCAAAAGTGCGGACATCAAAGTAATTTTTACACATAAAGGCACGCCCTATTTCTGCTGCTTTAATATTATTGCTTTTTTCCTCTTCGCTGAGAGATAAATATGCATTTTTTCTTTCAGTAGTAAGAACTGCCTTTTCACGAATATAGATCTTGTACGGGGGCTCGTTATTCTTTACAATATCTACATAATTTCTTATCTTTCTTTTTAAGCAAACATCAGTCACGATGCCGTGACTTGTTTCCGGATCAATTCTTGGCATGTTTCCAGAATCTGGATCTCCGTTTGGATTCCCATTCTCTACATCAAATAGATATACGAATTCAAACCTATTTTCTATTTCTTTACCCATGGTTTTACTCCTCTTCTTTCTTTATTTTTTTATAAAATTCCTGCTTCTGGTGATAATATCCCAATGCAAACATTCCCTGGTCTTCAATTATTAAGTGAGAAGGAAATTTTTGTATGTCTCTAACTATGTTTTCAATATGCTTTTCAATATTTGCTCCATATTCGGATTTCCGTATATGATGTTGAGTTAATCTTAGTAACTGTGGAAACACTGATGCGGGAGTTGAAGAAGCTGATCCATAATAGCGGTCTTTTATTGTAGAATTGGCCCCTGGTACAGCATCTTTTTGAGCTTTTTCAAGTACAGCAAAAAGCCTTCCAAGTCTGTATCCGATGTTTCTTTCATCTGCATTTAGTGACATTTTTATAACCTCGCTTTCATTTCCAGTATTAAATCTAATATTCCTTGCTAAATATGCCTTTATCATAGAGGCTCTTAGATAATTTATTTTCTGATCAGCTTTTATTCTTCCCAGTATTGTAGCCAATAATCTTGAAGGGTATCTGTTGCCGGTTAGTATGGATCGCGTTAGAGATCCTGCCAGTTGTGGACTAATATTATCAGTTTTACCCTGTACAGCTGTTTCTTTAAGCAATTGCCATATACCCGGAAATAGAGGATCGTTTTCATAATTTTCTTTTATTTTCATGTCCTTAAAATGCTGACCTATTCTTAGTATTATTTCCCTTACTGAAGAAACATGCCAGAAACGCACAGATATCCGTGAAGCATTTGGAGACAACCCCAGAATATAGAATTTCATATTTTTACTATCTTCTATTTCTCTTGGCATTCTACCCTGGCTTGCTGCTTCAAGAAATCTCCTCAAATCACTGACATTGCTTTCATTTGATCCGGGGTCCAGTATATCTTTTAAAAAACCCTCAACGGGGTTTGAGCCTTCTGCCCAGAATACAGTTGTCGCGTCTCCTATTTGTATTTTCTGCCTGCTATCAAAACGTAATAGGTAATTCAGGGCAGTGGTGTAATTAAACGTTATTTCTTCGCTTACCGGAGAATTAAAGCTCTGGTTCTTATTATATGAGCAAAAGGAGTCAAGATTAAAAGAAACCAGAGAGGCTCCAGAAGACTGGGCATCTTTGACACCTTTTATACTTTGATGCAATCTTGCTATAGGTTTTTTCTCCCCACATACAAGACAGGCCGCTTCATAATTTGATTGCCTTCCCTTTTTGTATTCCTTCCATCTATTAGTAATTAGATAATGATCATGTATAAAATTTCTCTCCCCGTCCATTTGAAATACGACATTCATTCCTGCAATTTCATCATGATATTTCAATGTATTGGTGTTTTTTATTTCCCAGGAATCAAGGAATTTTAATACAACATCTATTCCTTTATAATCGATCCCTTTTCCTAATTTATTTTGCAATTTTCTAAAAGACTCGAACATTTTTTTTAAACGGTTTTTATCCTTATGTTCTTTATTATCAAATCCTAGAACATAACCTGTATTGCCCCATAAAAAATTTGGGTCGATTCCAGACGATTTTTTATTGGGAGCTGGCACCATTAAGACTCTCGGCACAGCCTTCTTTCCATCTATTTCCCTTAGGTCTTTAACATCTATAAGTTTGCCTGAATTACCAAGAACCAATGCAAAATGGATCTTCTCAAATGAGAATCCAAAGGGTGGAACAGCTTTTTCCTGCTCTGATAGTCTTAGATAGTAATCATTTAAAGCCTGTATTATCATAAATATTCCTCTCTGTAATCTGGAACATTTATTATCCCATCAACCATTTTTGCCCTAAAAAACCTCGGTTCCATATTTCTGTCAAAATCTATATCATTAAGCATCCAGCCGAGATCAATAGTTGTCCCTTTCAGCTCCGATTCAGGAATACCTTTTACGGATTCAAAATTAACCGGAAATTCCCTGCAGCCAAAATATGGTCTATGCGCACATTGACCTTTGGCGGTGCGCCTTTCGAATATTTCCTTATGTTTTATAGTATTGTCATCATTGTTTTTAATCAATTTAAAATGCGCTTCAATAATGTAACTCACGTCTCTTAATATCATCGCAGCTCTCTGCTGCCGGTTATTTTCTATAAAAATTTCAAAGGGGCCCATGCTTTCAGAGATTTTTTTTAGGGGCATTTTGTTGCCTAGTTCATTTCTTCTGATATTACAAAATTTTATTGCATTAAGTACATGGATTCTATCAATAATCCAGTATATTTCCGGCTTCCAGTAAATTGCTTCGATTATTCCCCTTGCAGCAGAGGGGGTGATAACATCATAACTTACACGCTCTGCTTTCATTTCAGGTCTGGTAAAACAGGCGTATTCGCCCCAGACTTTTAATTTGACTCCATACACTATTTCCTCCTGAAATCTTAAAAAATTGTATTTTCAATCTCTCTAAAAACCGGGTTCTTGTAATTTAACCCAATATCATTTTTATATAAGTCTTCATTTGTAAGTATAAAAAAATTTTCCTGTACCTTCTCAACAGCTCTATTTTCCAGTTCTTTTAATATTTTTGGATATACCTGTACGCTATATTTTTGAGATCTTCGGGCTAAATCTTTACTGAATTTTGAATAACGCATTTGCCTGATAATTTTTTTTGCATCATCATTAAAAGGAATTATTATTGATTCCATATTATTGTCAATAATATGGAATTGGCCTGCAATCTTTTTAAATGGAAAATTATACGTTGCTACTTCTTCAGACAATTGCTCTAAAATTTTGTTTTTATCGAGCTTTTCTTCATTTATCCAGTATAGATTTTTAAAATATTCATTTACTGCTCTCAAAGATAACAAATCTTTAAATTTTCTTATTATTGTATTAGCTTCATCGGCAGCCTGACGCAAATAGCCCGGTGGTGGAAGCCTTTCAGGATTGAACACGAAAACCTCCCCCATTGATTTTTTGCCTTCTCTATTGCACCTGCCGGCAGATTGAGCGATTGAGTCTATTCCAGAAGCCGCCCTGAATACCACAGGAAAATCTATATCAACTCCGGCTTCAATAAGCTGTGTGCTTATTACCCTGCATATTTTCCCGTCTTTTAAGTCTTGCTTTATTTTATTTATGGTTTCAGATCGGTGGGCGGGACACATAAGAGCGCTCAGGTGGAGCAGCCCGTCTTTGTCCGCAATCTGTTCAAAAAGTTCTTTTGCATGTCTCCTGGTATTGACCACACATAATACCTGATCGTATTTTTGGATCTTTTTGGAAAGTTGAATATCGTCTATTGTATCCGGCAAGATTTCTACTTTTACTCTCTTAAACCTCTCATACAGATCCTCTGGATCAGATATTATCTCACGGACATTTTCCAAACCTCCGGAAAACTCATCATTTTTTTTCAACGCCGGCTGGGTTGCTGTGCATAATAGTATAGTTGTGTTATATGAATCAGCCAGCTCTCTAATTGTTTCAATGCATGGTTTAAGTAGATTTACAGGCAGCATTTGAGCTTCATCAAAAATGACAATGCTGTTAGCAATATTGTGTATTCTCCGGCATCTTGAACTTCTATTATGAAATAATGATTCAAAAAACTGTACATTAGTTGTTACTATTAGTGGAGCATCCCAGTTTTCTATGGCAAGCCTGGATTCATAATCATCTTCTTTTATTTCTATACTGCTATGATGTTCCAAAACTGAATTACTACCAAAAATATCTCTGAAAACCGCTGCATTCTGTTCAATAATACTTGTATAGGGTATTACATAAATAATTCTTTTTTTATTGTATTTTTTTGCATGTTTTATTGCAAAATAAATAGAAGATAATGTCTTTCCACCACCAGTTGGCACAGTTAAAGAAAATATTCCTGGCATATCCTCTGCTGCTTCAATACATTGTCTTAAAATCTCTTTTCTTAGTCTGTTTATCTTGCTATCGAGAGCGTTCAGGGATAATTGATTGATCTTTTGCTCCAGCTTGTATTCCATATCCTCTACTTTACAGAAGTGCCCTCTTTTTGATGCAGTCTCTTTATTCATAAATCTTTCAGTATCCAAGAAATCAGCATCAACCAGACATGAAAAAAGCATCCTTATAAAAAATTGGAGTTTAAAAGCAATTCGCTCTTTATTACCCCTGGCTAATACTATAGGCAGAGAATCGATTCTATTATTTATAGGGAAAAGACTGCTCTTAAAAGCGGTATAGTCATTTACGCTTTTTTTTAATCTATTTTCCAGACAGGTTTCATTTGCTTTACCATCCAGCAATCCAGAGTGATGTCCTGCTATTGCATAAGCCATCATCCTGCCAAAACCATTGTTGTAAAGTTTATTGATTTCCTGCGCTCCAGCTGTTGAGTGATCGGGTCTTCCTGAGATTATTTCATTATTTATATTATTGTCTTTAGATACGGCTAATCTTTCCTGAAACTCTTTGGAGTATTTACCTATGTCATGAAATAATCCGATTAGTCCGGCCCAATCACCGGCATCAAATGATTCTGCAAATTCCTGTGCCATTTTTGCCACATTGATTAAATGATCTTCCAGTTCCTGCCATTTCGTTTGCGGTTCATTGATTAAACTGTGAGCATAGTATTTAGACATTTAAAATTGATTTAATTTTAATAAATTCTTAATGTTTGTTTTATTTTAATTAATAAATATCTACGATTGAATTTATATCAGCTATCTTTAGTATTATAAAATAAAATGTTTTTTTATATTGTTTAATAATAATATATTATTTAGATATAAATTTAAAGCTTCAGAACTCGTGGATTCAATCCATCTGGTCCTGACCTCTAAATTTTTGTAAAAACTTAAGGTAATATTTTAATATAAAAGATGATAAGCTTTTAGAAGTTACTATAGTTTAAGATGAAGTGGGGATTAATTCAAAAAAATTGTTAATTAGCAACAATTTTATAGATATAATATGAAAAAGCTGGACATCAGGATAAAGGATCCCGAAGGGCTGCATGCCAGGCCGGCATCCAGGCTGGTTCGCATGTGCCACTCATTCCAATCGGAAATAATGCTGCATTTCAGGGGCGCAGGGGCAAATGGTAAAAACATAACCGAGGTCCTGTCCCTGGGGGCCGAAAAGGGCGACATCATAAGTTTTGTAATAAGGGGCAGCGATGAAGAGGATGCGGCGGCGGCATTACTGGAGATGATGGGCGAAAGCATCCCCGGGCAAAGGAAGCAGGGCTGATATGGAGATCATAAGGGGCGTCCCCGTAACCGGTGGGATAGTAATGGGGAAGATACTAAGGTTCTCTTCAGCGCCGTTAAGCCAGAAGACGCTCCTCCAGAAGCTTTCAAGGGAATTCCATGACCTTGACCTGGGCGATATAGGAAGGATAAAGATCCTGAGGGACAGCCTGTATGAGAAGATATCCGGCAGGGAAAATATCGAGACAGAAGTAAAAAACCTTAAAAAAGCGGTGCGGGAGGCCAGAAACCAGCTGGATGTTTCCAGGAAGAAACTGGCAAAGGACATAAGCCCCAAATTCGCAGAGATAATAGATTTCCAGGTCCTTGCCTTAAAAGATACCAATATATACAGGAAGGCCATAGAACTCATAAGGGAGTATAATATTTCTTCATATCTTGCCCTTTCCATAATCTTCAATGAGAGGATAGAGCTTTTAAGGAAAAGCAACAATGAGAAATTCAAGAACAGGACCTATGACCTGGTCGACCTCTACAACCGGCTGGTAAGCAGGCTGAAGCAGGAGTCCGGGGAAAGCCTGGAAGACGGAATCGCGGGGGATGTCCTGATCCTGGCAGCCAGCAGGATGTATCCCACCGATCTGGCAGAAATAGACCTTAAGAAAGTAAAAGCCATCGTAGTTGAAAGGCAGAATATCCAATCCCATACTTCCATACTGATAAGATCGCTGAAGTTGCCGTACCTTATAAAGACCGAAAAACCGGTCCGGGATATAAAGGATAGAAGCGAGGCGATCATCGACTGCTACAAAGGCATCCTCATTATCCAGCCCGATAAAGGGACTCTGGAAAAATACAAAGAAAGTCCCCGGCCTGCAGTCAGGAAATATCATAGAAAAGATATAAAGGCCGGGGAGGCAATGCAGGTCTTTGCTACTGTAAATACCCTGGAAGAGGCCGCTGAGGCTGCCCGCATCGGTGTTGACGGAATAGGTCTTTTCCGGACGGAGCTATCTTTCCTCAACCGCGATATCGGCCTGAAGCTAAAGGACCAGGTCTCAGCCTATAAGAAGATCCTGGAGATGTTTCCCAAAAAGACCGTGATAATAAGGACCCTGGACCTGGGAGGGGACAAGTCCTCATTTTTGAACCTTATCTATAAGGAGGAGCTACCGGAAAGAAAGAAGAAACCCCTTATTAATAAGCTGTATAGCCGCCAGATGGAGGCGCTTATAGCCGCCTCGGCTTCAGGAAAGCTGGTAATGGCATTTCCCATGATATCCAGGCCGGAAGATATCATATCACTGAAAGAAAGGATATCGGACATAAGGGGGAAGGATGAGGACCTGCCGCAGGCAGGCATCCCCATATGCGCTTTTATCGAATCCCCTGCTGCCGTATATAATCTGGATGCAATACTGGATCATTGCGACCACATAAATGTAGGGACGAACGACCTTTTTTCACTTATATATGCCCGGTCCAGGCAGGTGAGCAGGCCTTCCGGCAGCCAGGATTACCTGCAGCCTCCCACCATAAAGGTCCTGGGGGATATAATTGAAACATCCCACAGCAAAGGCAGGAAGGTGACCATATGCGGAGGAATGACCTCTGGTCCCAAATTCCTTCCCATACTGGCAGGGCTGGGAGCCGACAGTATAAGCGTGGAACTTAAGAGATACCGGCCTGTCAGGGATCTTCTTTACCGCACCGACACTGCCCGGTGCAGGGTCCTGGTAGAAAGATTAAAGAAAGCCCGGGATAAGAAAGAGATAATAAGGGAGCTCAGCCTTTTAAGCCCTGGCCTGTGAGCATGCTGCTTTCTTCCCCGGTTCCGCTTTCCTTAAATACAGCCTATACCATATACTTCATATCATAAGTAGTGCTGGGATATGAGAATATCATATCCTTTATCTCGCCGGCTTTTATTCCTGTCTTCATGGCCAGCATGATAAAGTTTATAGTCTCTTCTGCCATGGGCCCCAGTATATGGGCCCCCAGTATCCTGTCAGTATTTTCCTCTATGATCATTTTATGGCCTGTCTTTTGCAGTCCCAGCCTCCTGGAATTATACCAGCCGGTAGAGTCTGCCTTATTGACCCTGTATTTTAAGCCCTTCTTTTGGGCCTCTTCTTCTGTAAGGCCCACAGATGCCAGCGGCGGGATGGTAAATACAACGCTGGGAGTTATGGAATAATCTATAGTTCTGCTGTTGCCGTTTATTATATTATGGGCCGCTGCTTTTCCCTGCATGCTTACCACCGGGGTAAGCGGCTGGCCTACGGAAGCAACATCCCCCACAGCATAGACTTTTGGATTGGATATGCTCTGCAGGAATTCATTTACCAGCACTCCCCGGTCCTGGTCTACACCGCCTTTTTCCAGGTCCAGAAGTCCTGTATTGGGAACCCTTCCGGCGCCATGGACAGCCATATCGCAGTTAAAGGTTCTGTCTGTACAATCGATATAAAGGCTTCCGTTTCTTTTCTCTATCTTCTGCGGCTCCATACCGGGGATAAACTCTATGCCTGCCTTGCCTGTAGCTTCCAGCAGAAGATCCGCCACATACCGGTCGAACTTCTTGAGAGGCCTCCTGCTTCTATGGATTATCTTCACATCGGCTCCCGCCCTGGCAGCTATGTGGGCCAGCTCAAAAGATATATAGCCCCCTCCCACAAAGATTATCCTGGCGGGAAGCTTGTCTGTCTCCATAAATACATCACTGGTGGTAAGAAGCCCGGCTCCGGGAAAATCCAGTTTCCTGGGTATGGAGCCGGAGGCTATGGCAATAAAGCCGGCAGAGTATCCGCTTCCGTCTATTGAAAGGCTATTTCTTCCGGTGAAACGGGCAACGCCCTTAAAAGTCCTGATGCCGTTTTCATTGAACCCTTTTTCCTGCTTTTCCGGTACGCCTTCAATGAAAGTCCTTTTAAATCCAATGAGTTTTTCCCAGTCTAGCCTGAGGGAACCATTTACTATATCACCCATATTGCTCTGGCTGTCGATGATATCTGCAGCTCCGTGAAGCACTTTTTTGGGATTGCAGCCCCTCAGGGCACAGGTGCCTCCGAAAGGAGAGCAGTCTACTATGGCAGTATCCAGCCCGGCTGCCTGGCACCTGTAGGCCACGTTCTGGCCGGAGGCTCCGGTCCCTATTACTATCAGGTCAAAGTCTTTCTTCATTTTTACCATCTCCATGATTATATTATTTTACTACCCGCCACAGGCTGTCCACGAAATGCCTGTCACTGTCAAAGAAGTTCTCTACCAGCCGGAAGTTGTTCTTTTCTGCCATCTCTTCTATATCTTCCACAGTATATTTATATGACGATTCGGTATGGATAGGCTCGCTGGACCTGAGATCAAACTGCCATTTGAGTTCGTCTATGAAGACAACCTGTTTTTTCCTGCTGATAAGGTAACTCTGTATGGCCCCCTCAACCACATCATAAGTGGCATAGAAATCAAACTGGTCCGGGTCGAAATTGCCCCCCAGCTCCCGGTTTATCCTTTTTAGCAGATTTTTATTGAAGGCTTCAGTTATCCCGCGGCTGTCATTATAGGCCTTTATCATCATCCGGATGTCTTTTTTAAGGTCAAACCCTATAAATACCAGGTCGCCGTCATTAAGGGCGCGCCAGAGGCTGGAAAGGAAGACCCCCGCCTTTATAGGTGTGAAGTTCCCGATATTGGATCCTAGAAAAAGTACCAGGTTCCTTCTCTGGTTCTGGGAAGCCAGCCAGTAGAGACCTTCGAAATATTCGGAGACCAGGCCCCTGGTATCCAGCCCGGGAAATCTTTTCCTGATATCGGCTACAAACCCGCTTATGGCATCCTCGGAGATGTCTATGGGGAAAAAATGGAATTCGGACCGTTCCTTCCTGAATCCCTCCAGCAGTATGCTTGTCTTTATACCGTCACCGCAGCCCAGCTCTATAAGGTTAAATTCCCTGTCCCTGACCATTTTGCAGATATGGTCCCTTTTTTCCTGGAGAAGGCCCAGTTCTGTGCGGGTAAGATAATATTCGGGAAGACCGGTTATCTCCCGGAACAGCCTGCTGCCTTCCCGGTCATATATATATTTGGAGGGAAGCCACTTCAGGGGCTGGGAAAGCCCGATAAGGACGTCATTGGCAAATTCCTGGTGTGTCTTCTGCCTGGTATTACTTTCCTGCCCGAAGATCCTGTAGCTCTGGTAAGCCATTATCTCCCTTATTTACATGGAATAAACCTTATGATATTCCTTGAATCGGTTATTATATCCTTTATTATATCAAGAGCGGCGGAAATTTCCTCTTCGATGGTCCTGTGACTCAGCGAAAACCTCAGGGAACAGTGCGCTTCTTCCCGGCTATATCCCATAGCCAGGAGCACATGGGAGGGTTCGGACGAACCTGAATGACAGGCAGAGCCTGAAGAGAAGTAAAGACCTCTCCTGGCTGCTTCCAGGACTATGGATTCGCCCCTTATCCCGGGAAGTATCACATTCAATGTATTGGGAAGCCTGCTCTTCCTGCTGCCGCTGAATATATAATCCGGGACCATCTCCTTGATGCCTGCTTCCAGCATATCCCGGAGCCTTTCCATCTCGGAAGCATCCCTCAGGTTTTCCTGGATATTGCCGGCTGCCCTGCCGAAACCGGCTATGCCCTGCACATTCTCGGTGGCAGACCTTATGCCGTATTCCTGTCCGCCTCCGTGTATCAGGTATTCCAGCCGGACGCCCTTTCTTATATATAATGCGCCCACTCCCTTGGGTCCGTATACCTTATGGGCAGAAATCGTGAGAAGATCTGCCCCCAGTTCCTCTATGTCCACCCTTGTCTTTCCCAGGGCCTGCACCGCATCTGTATGGAAAAGGGCGCCGTATTCCTTCGTTATGCCGGCAAGCTCCCTTACCGGCTGTATGGAGCCGGTAATATTGTTTGCCAGCATCACTGTCACCAGGCAGGTCCTGTCATCGATTATTTTTTCCAGTTCTTCCGGAGCCACTATACCCTGTCCGTCTGCCGGCAGGTAACTTACCCTGAATCCCCTGCTCTCAAGCCATCTGCAGCTGTTAAGCACGGCGGCATGCTCTATGACCGAGGTGATTATATGGTCTCTTTCCCCCTCATTTGCCAGGGCTGCGCCTTTTATGGCCATATTATCCGATTCCGTCCCGGACCCGGTAAACACTATCCTTTTTGCTGTACAGTTCAGCTGCCGGGCAATGCTTCGCCGTGCATCCTCGATCACCTTTTTTGCTTTCCTGCCCTGGCTGTGTATGCTGGAGGGATTTCCATATATATGGTTTACCTCAGATATATATTCGGCCACCTCCGGTGCCATCTCGGTAGTAGCATTATTGTCCAGGTATATGCTCCTGCCTGTTCCTTTTGTATCTGCTGCCTCAGGGACCGGGGAAACGGTCTCGCCGGAACCTATTATAACGGGTTCTCCGCTTTCTCCGGCTTTTTCTATCTGGCACAGCAGTGCCTTATATACCGGAAAACCGGAAATGGGATCATGATTTTCCAGATCGGTAAGGTCATTTATATTGCAATTCTGCCAGGCTTCAGGACCCACCGGCCCCCCGCAGGCATGGTTTGCATCAATGCATCCTGCCATTATATCATCGGTGACCAGCGCCCTCTGGGTAATACTTCCCCGGGGAGTCATTATCTTTACCATATCCCCGCTGGAGATGCCCCTCTTGCGGGCATCTCCGGTATTTATCATAACTGCCGGCTCCGGTCTTTCCCGGTTCAGGCCTTTTATGCCGTGATGCTGGGTATGGAAACTGGTGTTTACCCTGGCTCCCGAATTGAATATGAGGGGGAACTTTTTGGCCATGTCCGGCCTGGAAGAAGGGCTCTCTGCCGGCTCGGTATATTTGGGGAGCGGTTCATATCCGTATTCATCCAGTATGCTGGAAGCAATCTCGAATTTTCCGGAAGGAGTATCAAATCCCGGAGCCCCGTCTTCCCGGAGTCCGCCTTTCTCCCACTTTTTGTACTGCATCATCTCAGTATCAATGGATACTGTGCCTCCTGCCTTCCTCACATCCTCCGGTGTAAACCCGGAACCCTTAAGTACATATTCCAGGAGCTCATCCTCGGTCTGGGGGTAAAGATGGCCGTAACCCAGTCTTTTGGCCAGCTCAGCCAGTATGAATACATCACTCCTTGCTTCGCCAAGCGGCTCGATAAGCCTCTCCCTTATGCGGAAAAGCGAGCCGTAAGTCATATATGATACATTTTCAAAATAGGTGGTGGCGGGAAGGACTATGTCTGCATATGCAGAATCGGCAGTGAGCTGCCTGTCTATGGTGACCAGGAAATCCAGGCCGTCAAGAGTCTTCCTCCATATATCAGGCTGTGGCCAGGATGTGGTTATGGAACTTCCCAGGATAATAAGGGAGCGTATGCGGTATGGATCACCCTCAAGGACCGATCCTGGCAGTGCTGCCGCATGGGCTTCATCCCTGTACTTAATATATACCGGGAACCTGTCCTTTCCCAGCCTGGGGCCGGTATCGGGGTTTTCCACCAGGCCGTCCCGGTTTATGGGGAACCTGTTGGCATCCATGGAAAAACAAAGCCCTCCCGGGACATCCAGCTGTCCGGCCAGGGCCCAAAGGATAAGCGCCGCCCTTATATTCTGCACGCCGCTGCTGCTGTATTCCATCCCGGTATACATAAGCTGGGAGACTCCCCTGGCCCCGGCTATCCTCCTTGCCAGTTCCGCAACGGTCTCTTTTTTTACCCCGGTTATATGCTCCACCACTTCCGGCCGGTAATGCTGGACATATCCTGCCAGTCCGTCGAATCCTGCAGTCCAGTTATCTGCAAAATCCTCATCATAAAGCTCTTCTTCTATAAGGACATTTAGCATGCCCAGGGCCAGGGCTCCGTCTGTCCCCGGTCTTATGGGCACCCAGTCTCCGCCTGTCATCTTTACTGTTGCTGTCCTCCTGGGATCGATTACAACCACTTCAGCTCCCTTTTTGGCGGCCGCCATTATCCTTTTCATATCTATGGGGGGAAGATCAGTTGCCGGATTTGTCCCCCAGACTACTATAAGCTCTGAATTCTCGATATCCGAGTAGGTGTTCATAAACATCCGGCCCATGGTCACATGGGGGGCTATCATGCCAAATGCCACATAACATAATGCTCCCACGCCCATAGTATTGGGGGAACCGAAAGGAAAAAGCACGCTGCTGGCCGATGAGACAGCCACTCCTTTGGGCTGGTATATATCACAGAAGGAAAGCTCGAAGCTCCCCACCCCGGTATAGATGGCATTGGCCTCGGCGCCGTATTTTTCCTTGATATGGAAAAGCCTGCCGGTGATTGTATCATATGCCTCGTCCCATGATATGCGTTCAAAATCAAAACTGCCCTTTTTGCCCTTTCTTTTCATGGGGTATAGAAGCCTGTCTTTGGAATAGATTATCTCCCCGGCATGCTCTCCCAGACGGCATATGATTCCCATGGGCGATTCCAGGTCCGGCTTTATGCTTGTTATCCGGCCATTGCTGTCATATTGCGCTATTATCCAGCAGCCGGCGCTGCATATACCGCATATTCCTTTCTTCTCCATGGTATTATTATATAGAATAATCATATATTGCCAAAATGAGTTATATGCAGGCTCCCAAAATCATATTTTCCCTTTGTATAGCCAGTCGCATATTATTAGACCAGGCAGCATTACCAGCCTTGATTTTTACCCTGCCACTTGACCGCTCAGGTAAATAATTGGACTTTGGACCTTTAAGAGACCGACTCCCGGCAATATGCAGCTATTGGAAGGGATACGGGCCGCCCTGGAGGATTGCGCGGATACATCTCTACTCATTGCCGGCTTAGCACTTTAAGTTTTACCTTAAAAATGCTGTAAAAGCATTTGCATGTTTCTGTTATTTTTATTTTAATATAACTTTTAAAATTATAATATATCTTCAAAGTAATAAATAATTTTACAAATATTTAGAATACAGGAGACCAGGTTTCCAAAAGAAAGGGATCAGATGATGCAAAAAAACGGCAAAAAATATGAACTAATACAAAATACCCTTGATAAGGACAAAAGATCCAATATCTCAGCTTACTCGGATTTGATTGTAGGCAAAAAGGGTTTTCTGGCATTGCTAAAATATGAGATTATAACGACACTATTTGCCAGCTGGCCTGGAGCTGCCGGGATCTTTTTGAGAGGTATATTTTACCGTCTGATATTTAAAAAAATGGGCAGGGGCGTTATGATCGCAAAGCATGTCACCCTGAGGCACCCTTATAAAATATCACTCGGCAACAATGTAGTAATAGATGAAAATGTTATGCTTGATGCCAAGGGTATTGACAATAAAGGAATTGAAATTGGCGATGGTGTATTTCTGGGACGCAATACCATAATTTCCTGCAAGAATGGCAATGTCATACTTCACCCGAAGGTAAATATTGGTTTTAATTCATACATAGCGTCTTTAAACAATGTCGAAGTCGGGGAAAACACCCTTTTTGCAGCATATGCCTACGTTATTGGAGGAGGCCACATATCTGATGAGATCTATGTGCCGTTGAGAGACCAGGATACGCATGGGATCGGCATAAAAATTGGAAGGGACAGCTGGCTCGGGGCAAAAAGTATTATAATGGATGGATGCAATGTCGGGGATTACTGCATTATAGGTGCAGGCGCAATTGTCACCAAAGACATAATGGATTATTCAATTGCTGTCGGTACTCCAGCAAGAGTTGTAAAGGACAGAAGGACTTCATAGTTTATATTATTTTTATTTATAAATTGCCGGCAAGCAGCAAACCTTATATTTATCCCATTAATAATATGAGATGCTGCATCATCCGAAAGCAGCAATGAAAATGATATGTTTTTTAATTTATATTGCTTTAAGCCATATTGTATATTATGGTATACCCGACTTTAAGAATTAATATAAATGAAAGGAAGCTATGAAGGCTTTTGTCACAGGCGGAACCGGCTTTACAGGCGGACATCTGGTAAAAAGGCTTGTAAAAGACGGCCATGATGTTACAGCTCTTGCAAGGCCTGGAAGCAATACAGAAAATCTTGAAAAACTCGGCGTAAATATAGTAAGCGGCGACATTAAAGACAGGGATGTCATCTTTGAGGCAACTAAAGGTGCGGACTATGTATTTAATATTGCAGCAGCTTTCAGGGAAGCAAATCTTTCAGAGGAAGATTTTTATGATGTAAATTACAGATCAGTCAAACATAAGCTTGAGGCCTGCGAAAAACATAAGGTGAAAAAATTCATACACTGCAGCACGATCGGGGTTGTCTCTTCGGTGTCCAACCCGCCTGCAGACGAAACCACCCCGGCATGCCCGGGAGATGCATATCAGGCATCAAAATATGCCGCTGAACGTGAAGTTTTAAAACAATCAGAAGAAAGATCCATACCGGCAACTGTTATAAGGCCATGCGCAATATATGGTCCGGGTGATTTAAGGATGCTTAAGCTTTTTAAAATGATATCAAAGAAAAGGTTTGTCTTTTTTGGTCAGGGCAAAGTACATCTTCACACAGTTTTTATTGATAACCTGATAGATGGATTTATGCTGGCAGCACAAAAAGAAGAAGCAAATGGCCATGTATTCATTATTGGCGATGACGGATATGTTACTTTAAAAAAGCTTGCAGCAATGGTAGCCAAAGAATTAGGGGTCAGCGAACCAAACATCCATCTGCCGTACAGGCCTGCTGAGGAGATGGCAAAATTGGTTGAATTTTCATACAGGAAGTTAAAAATAAAAAAGGAACCCCCGATATACAAGAGAAGGATTGCCTTTTTTAAGAACAACCGTGCATTTAGTATTGAAAAGGCAAAGACCATCCTTGGATATCATCCTAAGGTAGATCTGGAGGCAGGTATCTCGCAAACAGCAAAGTGGTATATAAAGAAAGGGTTTATTGCAAAATGCGTTTCTTTTTTACCAGCCATTGATTTCTTGCTTTTCACCTTACCCTGTTTAAGCTGTGAAATTGCTGCTATCTGAGAAATATCTGGAGGTAAGTTTTTCTTTTTATGGCAAAATCGGCCCTCAGCCAGTCCGGGGAAAGACTGGATGGTGTAAAAATCAAAACCCTCTTCCTTTAGTACGGCTTTCAGGGCCAGATATAGCCTTAAAGACCTGTCAAAAACATCATTAGCCGGAGGGGCGCTATCATGCCAGCTACCTCCTTTTTGCTTTTATGCTCTTGATCTTATTTATACAGCCCATTCAGTTCAGGATATGAAAATAAGGCTGTCTTCGGTGAAAATCACAGGCTGTGATCTTCAAGGACATCTTTGGTGGCAATTATATAGCTATTGCTGTGCTCCTTTACAAAAGTAGCCGGAAAACCGGGAGTGGGTCCCAGAACTGCCATCTTCCTTACCACTGCCGATTGAAATATATATTCCAGGCAGCATACTATCTCATGCGACTTTAATATTTCATCCATGCCTATAGTTATACATCTGGGCGGTATTATCTCGGTATGGCCTCTGGCAAACAGGCTGCCGTTTACATAAACCGTAGATTGTGCCAGTTCCAGCGTCCTGGTCTTAAGTCTCCTGAATACTTCACCTGATATGGAGCTCTCATCCATGGACTCATTAAAAGCTATATGGCCGTTTATGCCAATCCCGGCGAAACAGATATCTGCGCCTCCCAGGCTGTCTACTAGTTCACCTATCTTTTCCGGTTCCAGGGGATCCGGGAAGTGGATATTTTCCTGCCTGACTTTTAGTTCCGGTTCGATCACGCCGAAGAAATTCCTATCCATAAAACCCCTGAAACTTAGGGGGTGATCACGGGGTATGTACCTGTCTTTTTCATCCAGGTACTCATCCATATTAATGGTCACCAGGCCGCTGCAGTCTATCTTCTCCATATTTATGACCCTTGCAAGCCTCCTGTATTGGCCTGTGGGACCCACGGGGAGGATGAAAGAGGTCCTTTTTCCCAGGCTGTTGTTTTCCTTTATCTTATTTACAGAAAGCCTCACCATCTCATTGTACATATCCTCTGCGGTGTCCACCGGCAGTATCCTGATCTCATTATTTGCCAGCACATCCTTTTCTGTGATACTCAAGAAA
>CAYPXQ010000137.1:0-7910 GCA_964414685.1 uncultured Actinomycetota bacterium | reverse complement strand
ACGCAGGCTCATCTTGAAGCGGGAGCTAAAAGCCCCCTTTATTATAAAAATCATGCGATCAATATAAGGTACTTGGTATTAGCCATTCTTTCGAATGGTTGTCCCAATCTCCAAGGCAGATTGCCTACGCGTTACTCACCCGTTCGCCACTAGCTTTGCAAAAGTGTTGCCACTTCCGCATCGCCCGTTCGACTTGCATGTGTTAAGCACACCGTTAGCGTTTGTCCTGAGCCAGGATCAAACTCTCAATTAAGCTCAATAAAATTAACGTAAATCCAATGCTTGCACTATTTAGTTTTCAATGAACACCAAACAACCTGATGAAATTTACCACAACCGCAACCGCATGTCAACAAAATAATTAAAATAATTCTTTTAAAGATTTGTCGCGAAAAGCAGTCATCGATACAATCTTCAATCAGCCAATATATTCTAGCATCTCAGGTTTAAAAGTCAAATAGATTTTTCTTTCCTAAAATAATATCCGCCTGGCTGCTTTTGCTTATTTTGAGGATTTTTTGGCGGTTTTTGCTTCCGGCTTTTCTTCCTCAAAACCCAGTTTTATTTTTATGGCATGATCTATCTCTGAAGCTATCTTTTCATTCTGTATTAAAAACATCTTTGCATTCTCCCTGCCCTGTCCTATCCTTTCTTCATTATATGAATACCAGGAGCCGCTCTTCTCTATTATGCCGTATTCTTCGCCCACATCTATTATGCTGCCTTCCCGGGAGATGCCCTTGCCGTACATTATATCAAATTCCGCTTTTTTGAAGGGGGGAGCTACCTTGTTCTTTGCTACTTTCACCCTCACCCTGTTGCCTATCATATCGGTGCCCTTTTTTATAGAATCTATTCTCCTGATGTCCAGCCTTACCGAGGCATAGAACTTAAGAGCCCGTCCCCCCGGTGTTACCTCAGGATTGCCGAACATAACTCCTATCTTTTCCCGGAGCTGGTTTATAAAGATCACAGAGGTCCTGGTCCTGTTTACCACCCCTGTGAGCTTTCTCAGGGCTTTGGACATCAGCCTGGCCTGCAGACCTACGTGTGAATCCCCTATCTCCCCCTCAAGCTCTGCCCTGGGCACCAGGGCAGCAACAGAGTCTACTACGATCACGTCCAGGGCTCCGCTCTTAAGCAGTATCTCTGCTATCTCCAGCGCCTGTTCACCATTATCGGGCTGCGAAAGGAGGAGTTCTTCCACATTGACGCCTATATTCCTGGCATAAGCCGGGTCCAGTGCATGCTCAGCATCTATAAATGCGGCAATACCTCCAGCTTTCTGGGCATTGGCTACCACATGCAGTGCCAGGGTAGTCTTGCCCGATGCCTCAGGACCGTATATCTCTGTGACTCTTCCCCGGGGAATACCTCCTACTCCCAGGGCATTGTCCAGTTCCAGCGAACTTGTTGATATGGTTTTTATTTTCTGAAGGGCGCCGGTACCCAGTTTCATTATGGCTCCCGTGCCAAACTGTCTTTCTATCTGGGAAACCGTGTTCTCTATTATTTTTTCTCTTTCCATCAAAACCTCCAGGCGGTATAATTTGTATATAAGCACATTTGTATATATTATAGCATATTAACCTGGTCTATTGAAGAGCATGCCGGCGGGCCGGCTGCGTGACCGGTCGGATCTATTTTAAAACAAATCTCTCAATAATAATATATCTGGCGCCCTTCCTCTCCAGTATACTTTCATAAACCGACACATGTCCTATCCTGTATGTCTTTTCCCTGCTAGAAAACGGCATCCCGGTCACAGCAGTTATATCAATGGGCTTTTTTATGCGGGCGGCAGTTATATGCGGGTGAAATTTTCTTTTTTCTTTTTCCAGACCGTATAAAACCAGCCTCTTTTCAATTGAATCAAATATACCTGACAGGGATTCGCTTCCTTTTTTAATACCTAAAAAGACAATACTTGCTTTTTTTGTATGTGGAAATGCATCCAGATGTGTTTCAACCGTATATTCAAAGCTTTTATAGCCGCACACAGCTTCGCCGGTTATCCTTTTTATTTCCCCTGCCGTCCGGTCTCCGGCATATCCTATAAACTTCAGGGTTATATGAAGGTTTTCCGGAGGTACTATACTGATATTGTCACGATCTGAGAATGTTCTGGCTGTATGGTTGTATATATCTTGCTTCAGGTCTTTGCTGATCCCGGCCGCAATAAATAGCCTCCTGGCCATGAGATCATATTTCCTTTCCTTTTATTGCATTCCTTAACTCATTCAGTACAAACTGGGTGGTCCTGAACTTTATCTCAGTCCTGCTTCCGAGAAATTTTTTCTCAAACACCCGGCTGTATCCTTTGGGACCCTTTATGCAGCAGAAGACCTGGCCCAGGTTATCACCCTCATAGTCCGGGCCTGCATAACCGGTAACCGCCAGTGAATAATCAGTTTTGAAAAGTGCCCTTACACTTTCCGCCATGGCGGAGCAGACCTCACTGCTTACAGCCCCCCTTGACTTTATTATTCCTGGATCTATGCCCAGGACCTTTACTTTGGCGGATTCAGCATAGGATACCACCGACCCTCTGAAAAAACCTGAGCTTCCCGGCGTATCAGTTATTATGCTTGATATAAGCCCGCCGGTTATGGATTCTGCAGCTGAAATAGTAACCGTTCTCCCTGCTTTTTCTACGGCAGCCTTCAGGTTGTCAGATATGAGCGAATTACCCCTTCCATACACATAACTTCCCAGCCGGCGGCTTATCTTTTCTTCATATTCCTTAAGCCTGTCCCTTACATCGCCGCTTGCCGGAGACCTCTCTACCAGGATTATCTTTATCAGGCCCGGCGTAGCGGTAATGCCTATATCTATGGAATCGTTTTTTGCTTCCCATACCAGGTCCTTTATCCTTTCCTCGATCTCGGTCTCGCTTATATCTGTTGTAAGCAGGGTGCTTTTCCTTATTTTCGTACCACTGGCCTTTCCTGCCTCAGAAGCATAGAGCCCCTCCAGAAATGGCATGACATCTTCCACGAACATGCTCCTCATCTCTTTTGGGACTCCCGGTATGCAGAAAAGATGCCTGTCGCGGCCCAGGTCTGCCCTGAAACCGGATGCACTGCCTATCCTGGGAATTATGGGGACAGTGCCCAGGGGTATGTAAGACTGCCTCAGGAGGCGCTTATTGATCTCCCTGGTCCTTTTGCTGCGGATAAACTTCAGGCTGGAGGGATCCAGTTCCCCGATCCGCACCAGTTTTTTCCCTATGGCCCGGGCAACTGCAGTCCTGGTGACATCATCGTCGGTAGGACCAAGGCCTCCTGATATTATGACTATACTGCTGTATTCGATTCCGCTTTTGACTGCATTTATTATTTCTTCCATGCTGTCAGGAACGGTGAACATATAATTGCACTCTATTCCCAGTTCGGAAAGCTTTTCGGCAATAAATGCAGAATTACTGTCGCTGATAAGGCCCAGGCTTAACTCGGTACCTATGGATATTATGGAACATTTCATCTGTACTATTCCTGCTGGCTGAGAATATCTGCCAGTTCATCTTTTGATATTAATATCTCGCGGGGTTTGCTGCCCTCAAACTCACCAATATAGCCGCTGTTTTCGAGCTGGTCGATTATCCTGGCGGCACGTGAATACCCCACTTTCAGCCTTCTCTGAAGAAGGGAAGCCGAGGCATGTCCGAAATCTGCTACTATTTTAAGGGCATCAAAGAAAAACTCATCTTTGTCGAAGCTCTTTTTACCGGCCTGGCTGATCTTCTTGGAAATATCCACATTGTATTCCGGTTCTTTCTCTCCTTTTATATAGCCGGTCACCATCTCTATTTCATGGGAAGTCACAAAGCAGCCCTGGATCCTCTCCGGTTTGTTCAGGTAGTATGGCAAATAGAGCATATCTCCCCTCCCTATAAGCTTGTCGGCCCCGGAACAGTCGAGTATGACCCTGGAATCCACATTTGAACTTACCATAAAAGCTATCCGGGAAGGCACATTGGCTTTTATAAGGCCGGTTATGACATTGACTGAAGGCCTCTGGGTCGCGATCACCAGGTGCATCCCTACAGCCCTTCCCATCTGGGCGATCCGGCAGATGCTGTCTTCGACTTCTGAAGCAGCTACCATCATGAGATCCGCCAGTTCATCCAGGAAAAGTATTATGTATGGAAGGGGTTTGAAATCCTCATCATCATTAGAATTCTTTTTGGCATCCGTATTATACTCCAGTAGGGATTTGTAGTTTTTCTCCACCAGTACCCGGAACCTTTTTTCCATCTCTTCCACTGCCCACTGAAGCGCGGAGGCAGCCTTCTTGGGATTTACCACCACCGGCGAAAGCAGGTGCGGTATGCCATTATATATGCTCAGCTCCACCATCTTGGGATCGATCATTATAAACTTGGCCTGGCTGGGTTTTACCTTCATAAGCAGGGATATTATTATACTGTTAAGGCATGAACTCTTACCCGAATTGGTAGCTCCCGCAATAAGCACATGGGGCATCTGCGGTATATTCATATAGACAGTATCACCTGAAAGATTCTTTCCCAGGGGTACATTCAGAAGTTCATCCGCTATTTCTCTGTCATCGAGTGAAAACACGTCACCCAGGGTTACTATGCTCCTCAGCTGGTTAGGCACTTCCAGGCCTATTGCCGATTTACCCGGTATGGGGGCCAGTATCCTCAGGTCTGCAGAACCGAGAGCCACGCAGAAATCATCCTCCAGGCTGAACAGCCGTTTTACTTGCACACCGGGGGACAGGGTTATCTCATACATAGTAACGGAGGGACCCCTTACCACCCGGTCTATCCTGGCCGACAGGTTAAAATCCTTAAATACCTGGTTGAGGGTGGCTACCCTTTCCTTTATGCTCTTCTTATACAGGCTGGAAGATACATTCTTTGATTTCTTCAGCAGGTTTGCCGGAGGAGTCCTGTAATTCTCATCTTCACCCTCTTCTTTCATTATGGGCATCTTCAGCTGTTCCTGCAAATTCCCGCCGCCTGGCCGGTCCAGGGCCCTTGACCTTCCCAGGCCGTCTACAAGCTCCGGCTCTCTGGCAGATTCTACGCTCTTTCCGGATACTGCGGTCCCGGCCGGCATCTTCTTTTCCTCCCTGCTTTTTTCTGCGGGTCCTGCCTTTTTTACTGCCGGGATCTCACTGTCTTTATGCCTGTCTTTTCCAAATACTTCGGAAAATATCCTGAAATCAATATTTTTAAAGAAAATGCCTATCTTCCTGCCCAGGTCAACAAGAGATAACCTGGTAAGGATGATCATCGAGATTATTATAAGGACTGCCAGTATTGTAATAGAGCCTGCCCTCCCGAACAGCCGGGACAGACCGTAAAAGATCCCGGCTCCGGTAATGCCGCCCCGCGTACTTATTATAATGCTGTCAAATATAGCGGAATATTTAATATTGCCTGATATTATTCCGGCAAGGGACAAAAAAAGCAGCAGGAACCCGGACCCGAACCTCAGTGAAAGCCTTTTCTTGCTCCTTATGAAAAAGCTGATCCCCCAGGCCAGAAGCAGGAAAGGGATTATATATTTACCTACGCCGAATACATATGAAAGAAACTCGTTTATTTTCTGATTGACATAACCGCTGTCACCCGGAAGGAATACACTTATGCCCATAAGCAGGGCTGCCATTATTATGAGTATGGCATATATTTCCGTTTTTTTTCCAGGTCCGGTCTTCCTATTCTTCCGGCTGGCTGCGGTAGTGCCGGTCCTGGAAGATTTTTTTGATCTTGGCCTGGTTTTGCTGTTTTTCCTTGCCATATGCTGCTGCCTATTGTAAACCCCGGTCAAT
This sequence comes from uncultured Actinomycetota bacterium, assembly GCA_964414685.1. Taxonomy (GTDB): domain Bacteria; phylum Actinomycetota; class Humimicrobiia; order Humimicrobiales; family Humimicrobiaceae; genus M55B120. The sequence continues at coordinate 2,105 of CAYPXQ010000137.1, read as the reverse complement.
TACTGATCATTACTTTAAGTGATATTATAGGCCTAATCCTTGCTTTTTTAAAAATAAATTTTTCCAGCCTGTCAGTTATATAGTCCTCAATGCGGTTCTTTCCCAGAATATTGTTCTCAAAACATTGTTCGAGAGAATCTTTTATTACTTTTTTCCCTTCGTTCAGGATAGTTTCCAGATTATCAATAAAGATTATACCTTTCATGGTAAATTCTGGATCTATTATAACTTTCCTTTTTACCAGATCTATGCCCAGCGAAATAAAGATGATGCCGTTATTTGACAGGACTTTCCTGTCTCTAAGCACCATATCCTCGATATTTCCCATGCCGATCCCGTCTACATAGACATTTTTAGGCTTTATATTTCCGGATAGCCGGCACACATCCATATTCATCTTTACTATGTCGCCATTCTGTATATTGAGGGTATTGTCAGTTGGGATGCCCATTGATCTTGCTATCTGGGAGTTCTGTATCTTGTGCTTATTCTCTCCATGTATGGGTATGAAGTATTTTGGTTTTGCCAGGCTGATCATCATCTTTATCTCCTCCTGGGCAGCATGCCCGGAAACATGGACGCCGGCAATAGACTCATAAAAGACTTCTGCCCCCTGCTTCAGCAGCATATTTATGGTGCCGGATATAGCTTTTTCATTTCCCGGTATGGGTGAAGCTGATATGATGACCATATCTCCGGTCATTATGCTGACCCGCCTGTGTTCTCCCAGGGCCATCCTCTTAAGGGCGGAAAGAGGTTCACCCTGGCTCCCCGTGGATAATATCACTATCTTATTGATGGGAAGATCATCTATATTGTTTATGGGGATGACTACATTCTCAGGGACTTTCAAATACCCCAGCTCGCTGGAGATCTTAATGGTCTTGAGCATGGATTTTCCGCAAATAGCTACCTTTTTGTCCATTTTTGCCGAGACATCCAGCACCTGCTGTATCCTGTGTATATGTGATGAGAAAGTAGCTACTATGATCCTCTTTGAGGCACGGTCAAATTTATCCCTCAGAGTCCTTCCCACATCCCTTTCGGGAAGAGTGTATCCTTCCTCCTCGGCATTAGTGCTGTCGCAGAGCAGGGCCAGGACACCTTCTTCTCCTGCCCTGGAGATCTTATTTATTTCGGTATGAACGCCATCTATGGGATAATGGTCTATTTTGAAATCACCAGAATGTATTATGGTGCCGATATCTGTCCTTATAATAAGCCCTACCCCGTCGGGTATGCTGTGATTTACCCGGAAAAACTCTATGAGCATCCCCCCTATTTCAATGGTCTTATCGGTGTTTATCTCATTATATTCTATGCTTTCCGAACCGGCGACTCCGTTAAGTTTGCTTTTTGCCAGCCCCAGGGTAAGTTTTGTCCCGTAAAGGGGAGCATTTATCTTCTTATACAAAAACGGCAAAGCCCCTATATGGTCCTCGTGTCCATGGGTAAGTATTACAGCTTTGAGCTTATTTGCATTTTTAAGCACATATGAAAAATCGGGTATCAGGAAATCTATGCCGGGAGTCTCCTCGTCCGGGAACATGAGCCCGCAATCTACAATGATCATCTGGTTGGCTTTTTCTATGACCATCATGTTTTTTCCAATACCGCTTACCCCTCCCAGCGGTATCAGTTTGATGCTATGTCTTTTTGCCATATCTTATTTTTTTTGCTCTCCTTATCAGAGTATAATTATATATGATATTATTTAAGTTCGATCAGGCGGTCCAGGCCGAAAGCATAGCCGTTTATTTTCTCAATATTCCTTACTGCCAATATCACGCCGGGATAGAAAGAAGACCTGTCCATGCTGTCATGCCTTATAGAGAGTGTCTGCCCCCTGGCGCCGAATAACACTTCCTGGTGGGCTACCAGTCCGGGAAGCCTTATGCTGTGTATATGAAGGTTCCCGGCAAAACCGCCCCTGCTGCCTTCTATGTTCTCCTTCTCACCGCTTTTAAGCCTTTCAGTGTTAAATGACCTATTCTTTGCTATGCCGTCTGCCGTGGCCAGGGATGTCCCTGAAGGCGCATCCTTCTTGCCGTCATGATGCATCTCTATGATCTCGCAATTATCAAAATACCCGGCTATCATCCCTG
>CAYPXQ010000136.1:0-15342 GCA_964414685.1 uncultured Actinomycetota bacterium | reverse complement strand
TTGCCCAGGGTCTTGAATTCTATCTGCCTGATCCTTTCCCGGGTGACTTTAAATTCCCTGCCCACCTCTTCCAGTGTCCGGGGATGTCCGTCCTTGAGTCCGAACCGCAGCTGTATTATCCTTTTTTCCCTATCGGTAAGAGTATCAAGTGTCTTTTGCAGCTGGTCCTGCAGCATAGAAAATGATACGGCATCAGCAGGTTTTTCCACTTCCGAATCCTCTATAAAATCTCCCAGCTGGCTGTCGCCCTCGTCACCGATGGGAGTCTCAAAAGATACAGGATGCTGGCTTATCTTTATTATTTCCCTTACTTTTTCCGGCGAGAACCCTGATTTTTGGGAGATCTCATTTATGGAAGGATCCCTTCCCAGCTGCTGTAGAAGCCTTCTCTGGACCCTTATGATCTTATTTATATTCTCAACCATATGTACGGGAACCCTTATAGTCCTGGCCTGGTCGGATATAGCCCTGGTTATGCCCTGCCTTATCCACCATGTAGCATATGTGGAAAACTTGAAACCTTTCCTGTAATCAAACTTTTCCACAGCCTTCATGAGTCCCAGGTTGCCTTCCTGGATAAGGTCCAGAAAAAGCATCCCTCTTCCTACATATTTCTTGGCTATGCTCACTACCAGCCGCAGGTTGGACTCTACCAGTATCTGTTTGGCAGCATCGTCTCCTGCCTCAACTCTTTTTGCCAGCCTGACCTCTTCGGAAGCAGTCAAAAGCCTTACCTTTCCGATCTCCTTTAGATACATCCTTACCGGATCATTGACCGAGGACTTTATATTTAAACCCAGTTTTTTATCTTTTTTTAGCTTCTTTTCCGCCTTCTTTTCCAGACTTTCTATAAGGTCTTCTTCTTTTTCATCTACCACATCTATGTCAAGCTTATCAAATACATTGAAAATATTCTCTACCTGTTCCTTGGTAAGATCCAGCTCGGAAAGGTTTTCAGTTATCTCCTCAATAGAGATATGACCTTCTGCTCTTCCCTTATTTATAAGTGATTTCACTTCACTTATCCTGTATTCAGGTCTGTCTTTTACTTTTTTTAAATCCATAGTCTTCATTTACCCTTAAACCACTCCTTATTAAAACCTCTTCCTTAACCTTCTGAGTTTTGAATTGATATCATCCCTGTTCCCGGATCTAAATCCTCTTCTTCCCTTGCCGTTAAAATCTGTCCTTCCGGTCATAGGTTTGGCTTCGTTTACATATATAGTCCTGCTTCTAAACTCCGTCTGGTCATATTTTTCCATGGCTTTTGATGCTTCATCCTCTGTCTCCATTTCCACATAACCAAAACCTTTGGACTTTCCGTCAAGCCTTCTTATCACCCTGGCCGAGACAACATTGCCTTCACTGGAAAAAAGACCCTCCAGGTCATCATCTGTCGTAGAATATTCAAGATTGCCCACGTGCAGTCTTTTATTCAATTTTAATTCCTTTCACTTCCTTATCCTTTTCAAACATGGTAAGAAATAGATTTATATTAACATCCTGAGTATAATTAGGAAGGTTAACCCGAAAGCAGCCTTATTTATACATCATACATCCAAATCTTACTGTCACATGACATATTATAGCATGAAAGTCAAAATAATAGGGAATTAATTATCTTACCACTATTTTAAGGCCATAACCACAATAAAATGGGTATCAGTGCTACCCGCAAAAATTTTATAAGGGTATTTTTGGGGGCTCTGTGCCAAAAGTGCATACTTCTAATGTATGGTGAATGTTTTTTTCATACTCCACCTCTGTTGCGGCCAAAACCTGCATTACGGGATCTATCAGCTCCAATTGCAGCTCAAAGGGCCATACATGACTGTCATATAGTCATGTGAAACATCATAACGGTTAAGGGTGGTCCTGGGTCCATAATCCTGCCGATAGTCTCATTACTTCCCTTGATCATCCCCAGGTCATCGAGGTTTATAAGGATCACATTGTTCTCTGCACAACTCACTCCCACCTGAAAAATATTATGGAGACTGCAAGACTTATGACGATCCAGGCCCCCATGGCTGCCAGGGCTATCCATATGGAACCCAGGCCCAGGCCGTCTATGATGACAGCCCTCAATGCATCACCCATATGGGTGGAAGGCAGCCCATTGGCTATTACCACCAGGAAACGCGGCATTATACTGTTGGGAAAGAATATTCCTCCCAGGAAAAGAAAGATAAAAAAGACTATCATGCAGATGGGGGTGGCGCTCCTTACGCTCCTTATTATGCTGGCCAGGGCAAAACCTATGCTCAGAAAGCAGACAGCCCCAAGGGTGAGGATTATCCAGAAATAAAAATAATTTCCGTTTATACTTATGTCAAAAGCCAGTATGCCGATTGCCAGAAGTATTATGGTCTGTATAAGTATTATGATATAGCGGTGCAGTATCTGGGCACCTATAATAGTCTGCCGCTTGACCGGTGTAAGAGAAAGTCTCCTGTAAATACCCTTTCCCCTTTCTTCAACAAAACTGGTGGCCGAAGACATGATACCGTTTACCATTACTGCCATGACTATTATCCCGGGAAGCATGTACTCGATCGCCCTCATGCCATAATCATCCCATACCATATCCCTGTAGATAAGGCCGTAAAGCACGATAAAGAAAAGAGGAAAGGCAAGGTTCCAAAAAAGTTCGTCCTTTTGCCTGATAAATAGTTTCATCTGCAGTAAGAACTGGCCGCCGAATCCGCGCATGTCAAGCTCCTTTATTCCCTTAATTTCTTGCCTGTAAGTTTAAGGAACACGTCCTCCAGTGTTGCCTTACGTACAGATATATTTTCTATTTCAATATTATTCCCGTCAGCTGCCTGGGTAAGCTTCTTCAATACACCGGAAGAATCCTTAGAACTTATAATATACCTGTTATCATCCCGCTCAAATGATGTTCCGGAATCGAATATATCTTTAAACACATCTTCAGCCCTTATATCATCGCTGGAAAATTCAATGGTGGAATCAAGTCCTGTTACGGCTATTAAGGCTGCTGGTTTATCCAGAGCTATAATATTTCCCTGGTCTATGATGCCTACCCTTTTACAAAGCTTTTCCGCTTCTTCCATATAATGGGTAGTAAGTATGATGGTCTTGCCCCTGTCCCTCAGGTCAGTTATTATACCCCAGACATTCCTTCTTGCCTGCGGGTCCAGACCGGTAGTGGGTTCATCCAGGAACAGGACAGCCGGATCGTTTACCAGGGCCAGTGCCATAGCCACCCTCTGTTTCTGCCCCCCGGACAGGGTGCGGTAATATGCATTCTTTTTTTCGGTAAGGGAGACCAGTTCCAGCAATTCCTGCGTTGGGACTGAATTGTCATAATAGCTGCCAAAAAGGTCTACTACTTCCTTTATGCTTACCTGATCATATATAGTAGTGCTCTGAAGCTGAGCCCCTATTAATCCTTTGATCTTCTCCGGTTCGGCCAGGGCATCGATACCGCATATTTTTATCTGTCCGGAATCCGGTTTGCGGAGACCTTCTATCATCTCGACAGTAGTGGTCTTTCCTGCCCCATTGGGCCCCAGGAGTCCAAAGATCTCGCCTTTTTCTATGGAGAAGCTGATTTTGTTTACAGCTACCAGGTCTCCGTATCTTTTGGTCAGGTCCTTTATCTCCAGGATGTTTTCCATATCCAGTCCTCAATATCCTATGTTTTCAAAATAATGATCCATTATTATATCATTCAAACATAGGATTATTCTACCCTGCTTTCCCTGAGTTTTAGAAGTTTTGGCGCAAAATCCCCTATAAGCTGCTCCATCTCCACATCGCTTATGACTGTGACCCTGCCCCGGTCATACTCCTCATCTATCCATTCCTTGATCTTCTTTATCCTGTCATCTTTCTTATCTATTTTCCTGTCGCCCTTCAGGTCATAATAATTATTGATCCATATAGCTATTCCTGCCAGTCCCGAATGGGCATCTATTACAACCTGAGGAGGTCTTCCCAGTATCCTGGAAGTATTGAATATATTATATATCTCCTCATCTTTCAGGAGTCCGTCAGCATGTATTCCTGCCCTGGTGGCATTGAAGGCCCTACCTACAAATGGTGTACGGGGCGGTATCTCATAATCAAGTTCATTTTCAAAGAATTCAGCAATCTCGGTTATGACCCTCAGGTCCATTCCCCCGCTGTCTCCCCTGAGCTGAGTGTATTCTATTGCCATTGCCTCCAGCGGGCAGTTTCCCGTCCTTTCGCCTATTCCCAGAAGTGAGGTGTTTATCATGGCAGCGCCATACATCCAGGCTGCCGTGGAATTGGACACTGCCCTGTAGAAATCATTATGTCCATGCCATTCCAGCCATTCGGAAGGCACCCCGCTGTAATTTACCAGTCCGTATATTATCTGGGGTACACTCCTGGGAAGGGCAACGCCGGGTATGGCAACTCCCAGTCCCAGCGTATCACAGGCCCTTATCTTTATGGGCATATCCGCTTCTCTTGAAAGCTCCATAAGCTGTTTTACAAATGGGAGCACAAACCCATAGAAATCTGCCCTGGTTATGTCTTCCAGATGGCACCTGGGTACTATTCCTGCTTCCATTGTCTGGTTTATGACCTTCAGGTATGCGTCAATGGCCTGCGACCTGTTCATCTTGAGTTTCTTGAAGATATGGTAATCGGAGCAGGATACCAGTATGCCGGTTTCCTTTATTTCCAGCTGTTTTACTATCTCAAAGTCTTCTTTTTTAGCCCTTATCCATGAAGTGATAATGGGAAAATCATACCCCATCTCGGTGCATTTAATAATGGCTTCCTTGTCCTTTTTGGAGTAAATAAAGAACTCTGACTTATTTATGATACCGCTGCCATTATCCAGCTTGTGCAGCAGGTCGTATATCCTGCAGATCTGTTCCGTGGTATAGGGCGACCTGGACTGCTGGCCGTCCCTGAACGTGGTGTCTGTTACATACAGTTTTTCCGGTATATTGAAGGGAACCCTCCGGTGATTGAAAACCAGCTTGGGTACCTGGTTATAGGGAAAAATATTCCGGAAAAGATTTGCCTCATCGACTTCCCTGAAGTTAAACTCTACTTCCAGCATCCTGCTCTTGTCATTAAATTTCACATTCATGCTTTTTCCTCTCAAATATTAATAGTAATTAAAATTCTATATTGATTTTACCATATATTTTAAAAATCTTAGTCAGAAAAAAGAAAATTTGTTAAAAATTTCCAAATTTATTAAATATTTGTAGATATTTTAGTATTTTTTAATTTTTTTTTGCTTTTATTGCATAGTACCACTCATAAATTGCGGTACTCTATGGAGCTGCTCTTTACTGCTGATCCCTATATGCCCTGCTTCCACTGTCCTGGAGGCCATAGCCGCAGGACCAGATGCGATCTTCCCCTTTTTCTTTCAGGAACAGCGTATAGTCTCTTATGCTCTTTCTGTCAGCTGGTAAAGCCATTTCTGCATGGGAGCATCTCTTTATAAGGTTTAACGCAAAAATCTATAAAATCCCTGGAAAAAAATTCCCGGGGGTATATTAAAATCCTTGCTTGCATACAGACCATCATATAGCAGAAGGCCGGCTTTTTCACGGTCCCGTCAAAACCCCGGAGGATCTTTTTATATTTTTTCCCCCCAAAATCATAACCTTTCCCGTTCAGCTCCCAGTATATATTGTCTAATTCTTTGCCATAGACGGGGCGTACAGCTGATTTCCTGTATTCTTCCAGCCGGGGTTTGTGGATCTATATATGCCAGTTATTAAAACTGAAACAGTATAACTATTGATAATATATGACCATTTTGTTTACAAGGCTTTCTTAAATATAATTATAGTTATTATTGACTACTTAGGGGAGTCAGAAATGAAAAAAGAAATAGTGGAAGCGCTTATAGGACAAAGAAAAAGATTTGAAGATGAGATAGAAGAAAAGCGTCAGAAGCTGAGGGATGCGGGGGAAAAAGAATCAAAAGAATTAGATAAGAAGATAAAAGAATTTGATGCCAGGGTAAGTGGATTAAACATAAAGATAAACAACCTGCGTGACTCCACAAGGGAAAACGGTTCTTTTTCCCCTTATGATAATTTCTAAGCTCAGAAATATTGCTTTATGTTGACCTCGTTTCTGCAATTTTCCTATTGTCTGTTAGTGCAAGGAGTTTGATTGTCTTTTTTGCAGGGTCATGGGAGACTTTTTCTGCTAAACTGATATTATAATAGTACAAATCTTAACAGGAGTTTATTATGGTAAATAGAATGAGCCCGGGAAAGATAATAGCCATAGTGGCAGGCTGCCTGGTAATATTATTGCTATTTTCCGGAGGCTGCTTTTTCCTGGGACTGCTCAGCAGTATTTTTACGGCTGGCTCCGGGACACTTCAAGGTAATATATATGAGATAAGGATCGAAGGGGTGGTCTCCGCTTCACAGCAGTCAGGTTTTTTCAGCGGAGGGGCGACCACTCCTGAAGAAGTAATAAGACAGCTGGATGCAGCCAGCAAAAGTCCAAATATAAAAGCGGTCCTCCTCAGGGTAAACAGCCCCGGGGGAAGTCCGGCTTCTTCACAGGAGATATTTGAAGAAGTCAAAAAGTTGGAAAAACCAGTGGTTGTATCTGTAAGTGATACCTGTGCTTCAGGCGCATATTATATATCCTGTGCCGCCGACATGATATTAGCCAATCCTGCGTCTTCAGTTGGCAGCATAGGCGTAATACTGCAAATACAAAATCTTGAGGGCCTATACGACAAGCTGGGCATAGAATATACTGTCATCAAACAGGGAAAATACAAGGATATAGGGAATCCAGACCGTGATATAACTGCTGAAGAAAGGAAACTTCTGGAAGAACAGACGAATAAGATCTACAGGCAATTTATAAATGATGTGTCTGAGACCAGGGGCCTTACCATTGATGAAGTAGAGGAACTTGCCACCGGATGGGTATATCTGGGCAGTGAAGCAGTGGAATTGGGATTGATAGATGCTATAGGTACATATAAGGATGCTATTGACCAGGCAGCCATCCTGGGCGGAATATCCGGGGAGCCAGTCGTGGTCTCAGGTGCCAGAGGACTTTCGATTTATGATCTTTTGCTGCAATACTACCTCGAAAGAGTGCCCCTGATACCTGTGACCTGGACATATCAGTAAACAGGTTATTTGGAAAATATCTTACTCACAGCTTTTTAACAATTTTAAAAAGCCTGGATGCTACTTCTTCATTATTGCCGCTCCGGAAATATTCCTGTCCGCCAATATTTACAGTAACCAGAGGCAGCCGGGGCAGGTGCCCCCATGGGATAATGCCGTTCCTTAAAATATTATATAATCCGTCTATGCGCATGGGTATCAAAGGCATCTTCATGTCCCGGGCGATTATGCCAATACCGGCTTCGAATTTCTTTATACTCCCGTCGGCAGTTATACCTCCTTCAGGAAATATCAGTACATTCCAGCCCCTGTCCGCTGCAGTCCCTATATTTTTGAACACCTGGTCAAAACCGAAGATCCTGGATAGCGGTATTACATTTATAAAAAGGCATATCAGCAAATAGAATCCCAGAGCTTCCAGGGCCCTTCTCAGTATATTTCCCTTTCTGGCAAAATAATAACTGAAATGATGGCCTATGGACATGACCACAGTCATTTTTTTTCTTATTTTGAGGGGAAGGCTGTACAGGATGACCAGGCTGTCCATAAGGGATACATGGTTTGAGATAAATGCTGCGGGAAGATCTATACCCTTAAGATTTTGCCGCCCCTTTATCCTGCTTCTATATGTTATCCTTACAAATGGAAATATAAGATATTGAAACACAGTCCTTAAGTATATAAAAAACCCATTGTATGCGAAATCAAAAAATGGTAGTCTTTGAGTCCTTTTGGGGGGATCCTTTAATCTTTCTTCGATATCTTTTATCCTGGTATCTCTAGTGATCTCCAGTTTTGACGCATCCACATCAAACTGCTTTTCCAGCTCGGACGAAAAGCTCATGATATCAAGCGAATCCATGCCCAGGTCTTTTTCCAGCGAAGCTTCCCCGCCCTTTTTACTCCTGGTCTTTTTTATATTCTGGATAATACTATATATATCCTTTTTACCTTGACCATCGTCATCTGCTGCAACCTTTTCATCCCCTGAAGATGCCTGAAGTTTTTCCAGTATCTGTCTTTTCTTTATGTTCATACTGGAAGTCCTGGGAAAATCCTTACCCTCCCAGATAAGGTAATCGTCAACCTTCTGGTCTACATTGAGCTCTGAATTTACCCGGTCTACTATCTCATCTATATCCTCCTTATTGATACCCTTATACTGCAGGATAAGCACTGCTATTATTTCAGTCCTTCCCTCAGAATCCATGCCAAAAACTGCGCAGTCTTTTATTTCCTTCTGTTCCCGGAATTTCTCTGCAATATCTGAAGGATAGACATTTACCCCGCTTTCCTTGACTATAAGGTCGTCTTTTCTGCCTTTTATAAATACATTTCCTTCTTCGTCCACCTCTACTGCGTCACCGGTCTTAAACCAGCCGTCTTTGAAATACTGCCTGCTCTTTTCTTCATCCTTGTAATAACCGGGTGTCACATTATTTCCTTTTACATATAGCTCTCCATTTTCTATTTTGACATTTTCAGGATCAAGAAAGCTCCCCACAGAACCGGCTTTGTTTTTGCCTGGATCGAATACAGCCAGAAGCGGAGCTGTCTCGGTCAGTCCATAACCCTGGAAAAACCCGAAAGCCATAGTGCGGTAAAATTCATCTACTTCCTGTTTTATATGGGCGCCTCCCGATATTATCCCCAAAAAGTTAATGCCTATTTTTATATGGAAAGGCAAAAACCTTATATATCTTATCCACCATCTTTTCTTTTTATATTTTTCATATATATTCCTGGACCTTTCTGAATCAAGGTCAAAAATATCGATTATATGGTCTTTTAACACCTTTAGCTGCTGTGGAAGAGCAGCCAGGGCTATGATCCTGTTATTTTTTACTGCCGCCAGTATATCCTGGGGTCTTTGATCCCGGGAGAAGAAAACTGACAACCCTATAGAAACCGGGATGAAAAGACCTGCTACCTGTCCATACATGTGGGATAAGGGCACTGCTGATAAAAGCCTGGAGCCGGGTATTATATTTAAAAATCTTTTCCATTTGGATATGGCCGGCAGTGCCATTTCCAGATTTGACTGGATGTTCCCAAAGGTAAGAGTGACTCCCTTGGGGGTAGATGTGGTCCCGGAGGTATATATTATCTCGAACAGGTCATCTTTTTTAATATCGACTTCTGTGTAGTCGAATTCCTGCAGTGACCCCACCTTTTCCTCTATATCCTCTATATGTATATATTCGGGGCCTTTTCCCCGATCATGGCTTTCCCCATAGTCCTTTGACAATATCACAAGCGACGGCTCCACGCTGCCCGCTACCATTTTAAGGAATCCATCATCTGACCTGGCATCAACAGGGACTATGGGCACGCCAGCCATAATACAGCCCAGAAAAACAATGATCCATCGGGGATCGCTTTCCGCCTTGAGCACTACCCTGTCGCCTTTTTTAAGACCGGCTGATGCAAGATAGGATGAAAACCTGAGGGAAAGAGACAATACAAGATCAAAAGTCCACTTCCAGGTCCTGTATTTGTCCCTGTAATAAAAATAGCTTTTTTTATCTTTAAGGTTATTATAAAAGAAATCCCTGAGATCCAGTTTCTCCATAAGCACCCTTTTCAGTAAGTTCTTGATATAATACATTATACAGTGTAAATCAGGATTCTTTAATTCTGCAGCCTTTATGGCTGTACCTCATCCTTTATATATTCAGGATCTATCATACAAATACTGGTCCGATTTTAATCGAGATAAGATCATAAACTATCTTTCTTCTTTCTTTTCATGTTTTAATTCCGGGAGAAAATCTTTATAATGTTACGAAATTTATTAAAAATAATCTTCGAAACGAGGTAGTCTAAATTGAGATCAGTCAGATGCAGCGGATTAAAAATTGGGGCAATATTGTTATTGGGAATTTTTTTACCACTGATGATATTTGCTGGTTTACCGGGATGCAGGACAATCGAAGAAGATCCGGTAGAAGAAAAACAGGTGCAAGAGATCCTGGAACCCGAAGAACCTGTGGAAGAAAAACCGGAAGAAACTACAGATATCGCCCAGGAAGAAATTATCCAGGAAGATACTGCTCAGGAAGATAGTATTTCAGATAATATTAATATGCTCAGCGGCCTGGAGTTAGGCGGTTCATTACAAAATCACAGGCCGCTGGCAATAATGGTCCAGAACAGTCCAAAAGCCAGGCCGCACTCCGGATTGATATATGCGGATATGGTATTCGAAGCGGTAGCCGAATATGGTGTTACCCGGTATGTAGCATTATTTTCATCGGCTGATGTTGATATAGTGGGTCCAGTTAGAAGTGCCAGGATCTATTTTGCAGAAATAGCCAGAAGTTTTGACCCTATATATACTTTCTGGGGCACATACCCTGAGGGGTATACTGCGATTAAAAACATGGATATGGATGTGCTTGATGCTAATAGTGCCGCTTATGTTCCGCATACCAGCGCCGGCTGGAGAGACCACTCCCGAAGCGATGCGCTCGAGCATACTGCATTCATCGATACATATGGTATAAAAGAAGATGCTGCTAAATACGGTTATTCACTTGAAGGCGGCCAGTCCCCCATGGCATTTAAGATAGATGCCCCGGATTCAGAGAGAGGAAATATTTCAGAGATTACTGTAGACTTTTCAAGCAGTACATATATAACCGGTTTTTCTTATGACAAAAATACCAATAAATATTTAAAATCACTGGCCGGCAGCCCGCACGTTGATTTTGAATCAGGACAGCAATTAAGCTTAAATAATATAATAGTTATCATAACTGATATAGAAGGCCCACTGAGCAGTGCAGGACATATGATGATCAGGACAACCGGCAGTCATGACCAGGGAGCTGCTTATTATTTTATGGACGGCAATGTAATAGAGGGTACATGGGGCAGAGACAGTATTTTTGATCCTTTTGAGTTCAAAGATTTAAACAGCCAGCCTATCCTTTTTAACAGAGGATCTACATGGGTCTGCATAATCCAGGGCATAGACAGGCTGACCTATTGATATGCTCTAATTACGGAGTAGTCTGAAATTTGCTTATAATAAAGTTTTATGGTGATTTTTATTTAAAAATCATATAAGGCACTACTCTAAGGTTTGCGTAGATTGTGCTAACCTGATGGAAAAATATAGTGTAGCCGGATCTTCACAGGAAAGCCTGGATACTTCGGTATCACAGTCATGGCTTATTTTAGCCTTTTCTGAATATAGAGCTCCTGGAGATTGATCCCTGTCACTGGCTCCTCCCGGCTATCCAGGTGATTATATGCTCAAGCCCGATATCCTGTTCCTTGCTGCCAGTATTTGCCCATCTTCCTGGAAGTCCCTGCTCCCTGCAGGCAAGCTCAAAATGGCTCAGGGCTATACCCATATCTATATACTGAAGATTAAAGTAATCGGGTTTTCTTTTATACATAAGGGAATTTTTTAGGAAAAAATGATATTTGTCTTTTTCATCCCTTATTATCCTCCAGGGCTGTTTATTTGAAGCCGATGGTGCCATTCTCAGCACTTCCAGTACCAGGGCATAACTTCCTATTTCAGACTTATCCAGGGGTTGACCAAAACTCTTCTCAAAGAAGATCTCTTCCCATGGTTTTCTGCTTTTTGATCCTGAAATTGTCCTCATAAGCGAGGATCTCATGCTTTTTTTGTCAGATATATAGCCCGCCGGGGTTACTGCTGGTATTGTTTCATCAGGTCTCTGTCCTGCAGCCGATGCAAATCCGCTCCGGGCAAAGGTACCGCCCAGCCAGCAGGTCCCCAGGCCTATTCCTGTACAATAGAGTATTATCTTTTCCAGCACAAATCCAACATCTATAAGCGCCTGCTTTCCCTGTTCCTTTTTTACTACTGCTACTATAAAATCTCTGGCTCCGCTTATGAACCCATAGGTACCCAGCTTCTGATTCCTGCCGCTGCCCTGACTGACCAGTTCCAGTCTTATGCTGGAATCAAATATATTGTCCTGTCTGCTGCCCAGGATATCCATTATTTTCTGCCTCAGAGGGTCTTCCAGCTTTCTGGGCTCGTAGTCCCTGACAGAAATCCTTTTTTTTGCCAGTTCTTCTACCGACGCTGCAAACTTCATTTATTCCTCCAAATAGTCCCGGTTTACTATATTCTGGGGATTATTATCCATAAAGGCCCTGATGTTTTCAGCTGTACTATCAATAAGGCGCTGTCTGGCTTCCCGGGTGGACCAGGCAGTATGGGGAGTAACCACCAGATTATCCAGTTCTTCCAGCAGCAGGTTTCCTTCCTCTGGAGGTTCACGGGAAAGCACATCCAGGCCTGCTCCGGCAATCCTTCCAGTGGTAAGAGCCTGGTACAGATGGGTCTCATTTACTATTCCGCCCCTGGAGGTATTTATAAGCACAGCAGACTTTTTCATCTTCTGTATCTCTTCTTCGGTTATAAGGTCCATGGTCTCCGGGGTAAGGGGAACATGTATGGAAATAATATCCGACTGGGAAAGTATTTCATCCAGGCTGGAATTTTTATATCCCGTTGCCGAGAGATCTGAATCATCATAGGCCAGGACTTTCATATCGAAACCCTCTGCTATTTTTGCTGTCTGGCGTCCTATAGCTCCAAAGCCGATTATGCCTATAGTCTTGCCTTCAAGCTCAAAGCTGGGATATCTTAACAGGGAAAAGCTGGGAGATTTTGACCAGTCTCCCCTTTTTACGTCCCGGTCATATTTACCCACATTGGAATAAATCTCAAGTATCAGCGCAAAGGCATGCTGGGATACAGAATGTGAGGCATACCGGGGCACATTGGCCACCATAATCCCCTTTTTGCCTGCTGCTTCCAGATCCACTATATTATATCCGGTGGCAATCACACTTATAAACTTGAGCCCGGAGACAATATCCAGGACACTCTTATCCACTATTATCTTATTGGTTATTATTATGTCTGCATCCCGGGCTCCCGCTGAAATATCATCATCATCCGACTTTTCCAGCGGTAGGTATTCTCCCAGGTCTTCCAGAGGGGTAAAATCCATATCCTGATCCAGGCTCATGGTATGTGAATCTAAAAATACTATTTTCACTTTGATCTCCTTAATGCTCGGGCTGTCTGTAACTTTTGATTTAATTTATACTATATTGCCCCCATTCTTTCAACCTTTATTTTTTCCAGCAGATCTGCAGGAGGAAAAAGGATGAGAAAATACTTTTCTACTACCATAATGTGCTGGAAGCCAAGCTGGTGACAGCTACCGGGCTTGCCTTATCGGTAAAGACAGAGTTTATCCTACAGTGACGGGACCACCAAGCAGGACTGTGAGCCGAATGCATTCTACTGGTTGGCTCCCAGGTTAAAAAAAAATTTCCCAGCTTGCCATATGCCTTCTACTCGATTCCCTTTATGCGCCAGGACCGGTAATGGATACAGCTAAAAAGTATGGAGGGAATACATAATCACATTCAAAGAGGGCACCATGCCTGACAGGTATATGAGTTTAGAAGGCTAAAGGGGCTATGGGCCGACTCTACAGTAGAGACAGGTGATGGCAGGATCAGCCGGAAATGCACCTGGGGCATATGAACCATTAGTTAATTAATTAAATTTATTTAAATAAATATTTATATAATTAATTCATAAAATAATGTTTTTTGTCGATAAATATTATAGAAAATATTTTTTAGAAAGGAGAAATATGCATAAAAGCAAAATCATTCTACTTTTAGCAGCACTAATGACCTTTTCAATTGTTATGGGTCTTGGTTTTGTAGGGTGCCTAAAAGTATATCCTGAATCAGAAAGAGTAGGCGAGGAACCGCCACCAGAAGAAGAGCATCGTGGAGAGGAACCGCCACCGGAAGAAGAGCCTGAACCAAGCGGAGGGCAGAATTCACAAAACAATAATCAGCAACAAAGCAATTTATCTGAGGAAGAAATAAAAAGAAGGGTGTTTAATGCGGCTCAATATGAAATAGAACATAATTCTATTTACCAGAATGTTGTATTTGATACAAAATATGACCCTAATTTTATGAATAAAGTGACAGGTTATGATTATAAATATGAATGTGGACTTGAATTTGAAGCACTAGACACTAATGTCGGGAAGCAGGGAAAATTTGTCTGGATATTTGTTGTAAGCTATGATCCGGATACAGATAAGTGTTATGTGGAGACAGGTTCAATGCAATCTGAATTCTGGTTATAAGCTATCATTTATATAAATATTAGGTATATAATGGTCCGATCATTTTTGAACGGACCATTATAATCATACTGTTAAACTGTTATCTTTTCTTATATAGTGGTATTTCTAAAATAAAAGGCATGCCAATGACCTTATCATTGTTGGTATCTTATTTTCCATCTCAGTATTCTGAATATAGACCTTCATTATTATAAAAAATTAGCCCAGACTCAGCTGATTAGTGTAAATAAAACTATTTGGTAACCTGCTCATCAAAATATTACAGATCATTAGGATATTTATACAAATGTCCTGCCTGAAGGACAGAAGATGAGGAGTTACAGTGTGGGAGAGAATGTCTATGGCTACCTTACTAAGCCATCTGGAAAACTTAAGGTTAATAAAAATAGACAGTATAAATATGATGGTATGATCCACGTAATCAATCCTGATGAAGCTGAGGTTGTAGCTGAAGACAAAGTTGAGGCTCTAAAAAAAGAAAACGAACTTCTCTCCTACCAAAAACAGAATAAATATATATCTCCTCCCAGAGAATGGTTCAGACACAGGCTTGATAAATTACGCGACATTCTAAACAAGAATACCACTTCATCTTCAAAAGCATTGAAAGAATTGCTGGGTACAATTTCTATGGAACCGGTAACAAGATAAAAGATCGAATTTTTTCTATATTGTAAGCGAGGGTTATATTAAGTTTAAGCCATACTATATCGCACACACGAAGATTCAGGCCCTGGCTCTTCTGGATGATAAGTATAAAGGTTCGAATTGGTTACACTGGCGGAGAGGGAGGGATTCGTTCTTTCGTCTCGCTTCCCCTCGCTGCAGAGACGCGGACTTCCTTCGGTCCGTCCTTTCGAATCCAGCAGACATGCATCAACGGCATGTCCGCCTGCTTAGCTCTACCGTATTTGATTTATTAGTCCTGATTAACTGGCGGAGAGGGAGGGATTCGTTCTTTCGTCTCGCTTCCCCTCGCTGCAGAGACGCGGACTCCCTTCGGTCCGTCCTTTCGAATCCAGCAGACATGCACCAAC
>CAYPXQ010000135.1:0-5456 GCA_964414685.1 uncultured Actinomycetota bacterium | reverse complement strand
TGGGGCTTATTGCTGCTATGTACCCGAATGGCACAGATAGAGCTATTATGAACAGACCCCACCAGGTCAAAGCTTCCCCGAAATAATTGGGGTGCCTGGTATATGTCCACAATCCGTTCCTTATTATCTTTCCCTTATTGGCCGGATCAGATTTGAATGCCTTAAGCTGGGCATCTCCTGCCGACTCGAACACAAACCCCGCGATCCATACTGCCAGGCCGATAATATCAAAGGCAGTGAACCCTCCCCGGCTGAAAGCATTTATTATTAAAAAGGACGAAGAAATCATTACCATAAATATAGCCTGGACCATAAACAGCTGGAAAAAAGCCCTGAGGTCATGCCATCTGCCCCATTCTTTCCTGAAATTTGCATAGCGAAAATCTTCAGGCTTGCCCAGGTTTCTCCTTAAGATATGATAAAACAGCCTTAATCCCCATATTGTCACCAGGGCAGTGACCAGTATGGTGCGGAAGTCGTAATTTCCGCCGTATACAAGAGAAAATATGGCGGTCAGTACGAATCCCAGGCCCCACCCTATATCTACCAGGCCGTTATTCCTGGCAAAAAATCCGATAAGGTAAAAAATGGTGAAATAGGCAAAAATAAAGATTATTGACAGCCAGATGATATCCATCATCTTATTCTCCTTAATATTCTCGATTATATTGTATTATATTTCAATAATTCCTGAAAAAAAGTCTTGTCCAGATAACTGCATCCAGGACAGCCGTATGCAGGAAGAAAAAAGCACTTCCTATGACTGCCAGCCACCAGCTCCATCCTGCCATTTTGGGAGTTATAGTAGCCATGCTTATAAGCATGAAAAGCGCTCCTATGGCTGTAAGTATGAGTACGGTCCTGATACCTGCCTCAAAACCGGGTCCGGGATCCTTTACCATCCTTACAGTAAGGGTCATCCACAGGGCTGAAGGTATAAGTATGAGCAAATATACCACCAGGAAAAACCTGAAATCCAGGCCCGGCCATATCCTTATTGAAGCTGCATCCGCCCTGAAGAAAATATAATAAGTAGTCGACAAAAAACCTATGGCGGAAAGGACCATTCCCAGTGTATAAAGTGGTATGATATTTTTTGGAACTCCTCCCCATAATGCCTGCGCTCCTACCGGGTTTTTTACAGCGCCCGCAACATAGCTTCCCACGACACCTATGCCCCCCAGTATCACTACAGCTCCTATCAATATTTTCCAGGTCAACAACCCGCACCTCCCTGTCTTGGTTAATGATCAATAGTCCAGCAATGCAGGATTGACTATTTCCAATCCCGCGCACCTTCCCCTGTCATCCATTATTAATCTGTCCTTCCTCCATAGTCTGACTCTTAGCATGGAATCTATGCTTTCAGTTATCCTTCCTTCCATGGCTCCCATGACAGGAGATGCCAGTTCCCCGCTTTTATTCTTCCTTCCCTCCACTTCAAGCCTCAGGTCTTTGCGGGAAATGACTATTTTTATTCTATCACAATCCACCCGGTCATTGATATTTTTTATTAATCCACCATTATAGGTGGCCATAATATAAAAATCATCCCCATGCAGAAGACCGCATATAAAACCGGTAAATGACCTTCCCCTCCAGGGGATCTTTGCTACGGAAAGCATCAATGAGCAGGGATCATTATCATCAAAATTATTGGACTGAAGCCATATCCAGCCTTCCGGGAAAGAGTTTCCCCAGTCTTTTTCTATATAACCCTTTCCTCCATCCAGGCCGGTAACACGGCCATTTATTTCCAGGAAACCTTCAAGGCCGTGATCCATGCTGATAACCCCGTGATAGCATTCCATAAAAGGTACAAATGAATACCATCCCATAGCGCCTGGAGAAATAAAGTTCCCGGGCCAGGCTCTGCGGTCCTTAAACATAATATCTGCTTTCAGGGATATGTCCTCATTCATCAGATCAAGGTTCATCCTGCTGGCAGAAAATATATTTTTTCCTACGGATATCCGGAATCTATCCTTCCGGTAGGAGAAATCTTTCATGGGAAATCTGAAATATGATGATGAGGCCCGTTTTCCATCAAGTAATTGGATAAAAGCATGGCTGCCAGTTTTTTTTATGGAGACACCAGGTATGACTGCGAATATGTTTTCCAGCCCTGGATCTACCAGTTTGAAATACCAGCCTTCAAAATAATTGTCTTTCCTGGCGGCTCCCTGAAATATACCGGGACGCCAGAGTCTTTGAATCCTATACATATGATATCAATGCAGCAATTACATATGTATAGATTATATATTATAAAGTCCGGATCACAAAGAAGGCTCTGTATCGGTCAGCTCCAGTTCGCTGTTCTTGAATATAAGCCTGTCTATCTTTGCGATTATCACCGAATCAATAGGTCTTTCATATGTCTCATCGGTTGCCCTGGAAGAAGTACCGTTTGTAACCATTACCGTCTCCCCGGGACCCACCCCTATAAGATCAGCTGATATATATGAACTCTCTGCATATGAACCATCAGTATTCAATTCCTTGACCACCATAAGCTTAAAGCTTTTGTATGCAGGATCCTTTATCACTGATACCACATTTCCAATTACCCTTCCAATTATCAAATTCGGCCCTCCCTGATATCAATGGAATCTATTATAGCAGTTATGGAGCAGTCTACCGGTATATTGTGGTCTTCGAAGGCCCAGGTAGCCTGGAAGCTTTCTTCAAATGCTACAAATTCATCCAGGGCCACTCCCAGGGGATCTATGGCAAAAAAAGGCCTGCCTGTAAGTTCCCCGGTCCCGGGGTCCACTATCTGAAGTATCTTAAAATCATATCCTTTAAGAGAAGGATGCTTGAATTCCGAATAAGTCTTCCCGATAACCTTTGCGCAGTTCATTTTAAGAATGAATACCTGTATTCAATATTTATATTCTCCACCCTGGCAGTTATAGCACAATCAATGGGCAGATCGGTATGGCCTTCTACTTTCCTGGCACCGCTCCCGAATACTACAAGAACGATATCGCCTTTGCCCAGTCCCAGCCTGGTCTCCAGGGCTACAAACTGCTCCTGGCGCTCAGAAAAGTCCAGATTGAGAGCTTTTACCAGGAAAAGCTTGGAAGGATTAAGACTGGATTCCTTAACAGAGCAGGTAAGCTCTTTTATGATCTTCCCCAGGGTCAAGATAATGATCCTTTCAGGCTTTCAGGATCATCTATCCTGGCTATGATGGATGCATCAGTATGTGTGGGCCCGGTGATCTCAGTAAACCTGGAGCCGCTGCCTCCGGTTATGACCACAGTATCATCTATGCCCACTCCTATGGCATCTATGGCAATCATATAATCATCTTTCAGTTCGAGACTGCTGTCCAAAAGCTGGATCATATAAAGCCTCACCGGCCTGAGCTCTTCGATTTTTGTGACTGATGTTATATTTCCTTTTACTTTACCTAATAGCATGATCAATCAATAAGGTTTATGTCATCTACTTTTGCTACAATACAGAACCTGATGGGGATGTCTTCCCTGCCGTCATACATCCCGGCAATAGCGATCTCGTCCTCGGCTATAAGCACCTTCTCGCCATCCCCTATACCCAGCGGGTCCTCCACTATGGAATATCCCCGGGCAGTCCCGTCTTTCGGACCTACCAGCTTTACC
Source organism: uncultured Actinomycetota bacterium (assembly GCA_964414685.1). Classification (GTDB taxonomy): domain Bacteria; phylum Actinomycetota; class Humimicrobiia; order Humimicrobiales; family Humimicrobiaceae; genus M55B120. Next base: position 1,827 of record CAYPXQ010000135.1, on the reverse strand, counting down.
AGTTTAAACTTCTTATTCCTGATGGGCTCGACCATGATGGTACATACAGCCGAACCTATTACCTCTCCCAGCAGCATAGCTTTTTTCTTCCGTGACCGATTATTAACAGACCAGGTTATTATACATGAAAAAGGCTATACATATAATAGCAATTTTGTTCACTGCTGATGTCTCTATCCGCACATTTTTACCATGTCTTAAAAACACAAATAGATTTACAAAAAAACCGAATAGCGTTATATTAAAAAATTGTCAGCTGTACTGAAAAAAATGTATTTAGTCTAAAGAAGATGACCTTTTTACGGGAGAGTAAAATATGAATATCCCCGAGGGAGCAATAGTTGCCATGCTTACCCCTTTTGATGAAAGAGGCAAGGTAAATGAAGTAGAGGTCAGGAGACTGGTAAATTTCCTTATAAGCAGGGGTGTCGACGGTATTTTTCCTGTCTCTTCATGCGGGGAATATGCCCATACCGACATGGGAGAGAGAAAATTCCTTATAGATATAGTGCTTGATGAGACAAAGGGCCGTACGGATGTCATCCCCGGCACCGGGGCCACCTGCTATCACCAATCCATCGAGCTGGCCCAGTATGCCAGCCGGAAGGGATGTTCTGCAGTAGTCCTGCATGGCCCCTATTTCTTCCAGAACACCCAGGATGCGGTGGAAGGGCACCTGCGTAAAGTGGCAGAATCGGTAGATATACCCATATTCTTATATAATATCCCTTTCTTTGCCAATGAGGTGACGCCTACCATGGTGGAAAACCTTTGCAATATGAAAAATGTGGTGGGAATAAAGGATTCCTCGGGAAATATGGTAAATGTCATGAACCTTATAGAGATGACCAAAAAAGTGGATCCCGACTTCAAAGTGCTGGTTGGAGCCGAAGAGATCATGCTTCCTTCGCTCCTTATGGGCGGGCGGGGATGCATGACAGCGACAGCAGGCATATTCCCCGAGTTTATGATCGGGATATGGAAGTCTTTCTGCAATGGAAACCATAACCTTGCCAGGAACCTCCAGTTCGCCATACTGCCCCTTATAAGGGAGATGAAATCAGTAAACTTTCCCCAGGGATTCAAGGAAGCTATGTCACTGAGGGGAATCGATATGGGAAAACCCATGATGAATTATCCCAAAGAGACCCTGGCCAGGATAGCTGATCTTAAGGAGAGGCTCAAAATAGAGATGAATTCACTGCTTTATGAATACTTCCCGGGCATACCGCTTGCCTATAAGCCCGGAGAGGATATAAGCGGAAAATATGATTATCCCTCTTCCCAGCCTGATGCCGGAGAGAAAAAATTCGATGACTGTACCCAGTGCGGCATGTGCGACGGTACGGCTGAATGTATTCTTGATGAAAATGAAAGACCCGGGGATGCCTCCAGACAAGAGACCGTTACACCCGATCTCAGCCGCGAAGAAATAGAGTCTATAATCACTGAGACGGTAAAAAGGATAAAAAACCAGGGCTAAAGGAGAAGATTTTATATGATCACGGGTTTTATTGATGAAATAAGATCAAATAAATGGCTATCGGGGATTGAAGACATCACGCGGATTGCCGGGATCATTGATAATACTGATTTTTCCAAAATGGAAGACGGGACCTATATTATGGATAATGGACTTTTCTATATACTGTCCACCTACAATACCGCCTCCGGTTTAAGGGATAAGCCGGCAGAAGCCCACAGGAAGAATATCGATCTCCAGTATCTGGTATATGGAGAAGAAAAAGCAGGTTATGCCGATATAAGAAATCCCAAAAAGTCTCAGCAGATATATGATGAAAAAAACGATATCGAGTTATTCTCCAG
>CAYPXQ010000134.1:0-4514 GCA_964414685.1 uncultured Actinomycetota bacterium | reverse complement strand
ATATATTAAAAGAAATGCTTGTGGATTAATAAGGAAATAGATTCAGGTTAAATATTCTTTAAGATCTGCTAACTCTTCCAGAAACTGGTTCGAAATTTCTTAAGCCCGGGGCAGCATTTCCGGTATGGGCTTTAGCTCTTCCCCAATGGCTCTTTCACCAACAGGGGGAAAATACGTTCCCCAACAGCACAAGGCTTTGAAACAAAGACTATAAAATACCGGCTATTATTGCATTACCACTTTCTTTTTGGCAATCAATACAATGCAGCCGATTATGCCAGCCAGCAAGGCTATAGGACATACAATTAAAGCAATGATAAAAAATACCGGCTCATCTCCCATGCCAGCCCAAAAACCTTCTCCAAACAGTTTCATAAAAAGTGCATATACCAGATTGTGAAGAACCGAACCAATAACGATGCCGGCAGCAGAGGAACCCGCAAGGATAAAAAATGCTTTTGAGATCCTGGTTATATTTGCTTTTGCGGCCAGGATAATAAGGGCTGTACCCAAAAGTGTCAAAATAACTGCTGAAGCAAAGAAAAGGTATCTGTTAAACAGGTCAAATCCGTTTAAAATAAAAATATTTGATAAAGCCAGGACCGAAAAAGCCAGCAGTGTCCAGAAGACTGCTATCATAGATGTATAGATTTTATTTTTTAGATTATCCATTTTAGGCCCCTTTCTATTTTTAATCTTCTACCGATTATTTAGACGTCTATAAATATAAAAGGTTATATTTCTGGAGTTGAGGTGGATGAAAAGGTATGCTTAGTAATCAATTCAGATCTATGGATTTGTATCTAAAAACGTTCTGTCAATATTTAAAAAAATAATCTTGCATTTACAGGATTTAGTAGTATTATTATCCGCTTGTTGTTGGAAATGTTTTTATAATCATAATGAAGAGCAAATAAAAAATGAATATACTCATATGGTCTGTTGTGGTATTTTTATCCATCCTGGTACAGGTGCTTTTTGGTACGGTCAGATTGATAATGATGGTAAAGAATAAGAAGATATTGACTGTGGTAATTGGTTTTTTTGAGTCTGCCATCGCTATTGCCATCGCTATAACCGTAGTATCGCAGGCGATAAAAGAAGGTATGAATCTATATATGATTTTTTCATATGCAGCCGGATTTGCCCTTGGACTTTACGTTGGGATGCTGATATCACAGCTGCTGTCCAGAGATATACTAAGCATTAATGTAATTTCCAGAACACATTGTAAACAGATCGAGGAAACTCTGAGGGATAAAGGTTTTGGGGTCACCAGCTATAATGGAAATGGAAAAGACGGAGACCTTCAAATGCTTAATATAATATGCAATAAAAATTGTCTAAAGGGATTAAAGAATTCTGTAAAGAAAATAGATACCCGCGCTCTTGTCACCTTCCATTCCCTTGAGGGATTGAGCGGCGGTTATCTTTATAATATAAGGAGCAGGATATAGGTCGGGGCCGCTGTACTGTAAAATAGCTGTTAAATAAATTATCTAAAAATAGTCTTGACTAAAATTAGATAAAAAGTTGTATTTTACCTTATTTAAGGTTATCATTATCTCCGGTAAAGAAACAGATGTTCTTTTTAAAACAGGCTAAAGCCTGAAAAATATTTGTTCACAGGGAATCCGGTTAAAGTCCGGAACGGTCCCGCCACTGTAACAGGGTGTGTGCTTTTCATTATGCCACCGGTTAATACCCGGGAAGGCGAAAAGCAAAGTCCCTGAAGTCAGGAGACCTGTAATAAGCATGCTTACCGCTCTTCGGCAGAAAGAGGGTAGTTTTTTATTTTTAAAATTAACTCCCGGCTGAAGAAGGCCAGGAGTTTTTTTATTTTATAAAAGTAAACATGAAAGGAAGAAAAGATGTCAAAAAGAATAATGCTAGCTCTTAGCATCGCCATGATAGTCATGATAGCCTGCCTGGGTATCCTGTCAGGATGCCGGGATAAGGCACAGGCGGCAGATGCATCTATCGAGGTAACAGATGGCGAAGGCAGCCTTCTAAGCCTGGAAGCGCCGGCGGAAAGAGTAATAGTGATGGCGCCCAGCGTACTGGAAATAATCAGCGGACTGGGGGCAATGGATAAGGTAGCCGAGATAGACGGCTTTATGGTCATGATGCAGGAACCCCTTGCAGAAGGTTTTGAAGGGGTCGGAGATTACCAGAGCCTGAATGTGGAAAGGATTGCCGAGCTTGATGCCGACCTGGTTATCGCCATAACTGGCGGACCGGAAGATGATTATAATAAGGTCCGGGAGCTGGGCATACCAGTTTACAGGGTCATAGATGTAAGGGGAATAGAAGGCGTCTATGAGGAGATAGCCAATATCAGCCAGCTGCTGGGGCTTTCCGAGGAAGGCGCTGCCATGGCGGCAGAGCTCAAAAGCCAGGTAGAAGAAATATCCGGAAAAGTGGAAGGCCTTGCAGATGATGAAAGGCCGAAAGTATTCTATATGGTATTGAATGACCCGCTTATGAGTGCAGGTACAGATACATTCATAAATGCCCTTATAGAAACTGCAGGCGGGATAAATATCCTTTCAATCGAAGGTCTTACCGGATGGCCTGAATACAGCCTGGAAGACCTTATCGGGAATAACCCTGATATAATAATAGCTCCCATGTCTCTGGCTGCAGATCCTGCAGTCATCACAGATGATGACAGGTTTGCAAGCATAGATGCAGTGATAAATGGTGAAGTATATGCAGTTTCCGACAATCCGGTATCAAGGCCCAGCCAGAACATAATCAAAGGCCTGCAGATGATGGCAAAAGCTATCCATCCTGATATCTTCGGGGAATTTGAGATAATAGAGTAGAAATAAGTATTCAAAGTTTAGTATACTTACTACTGTTGTCCCCCCTCCAGTAGTAAGTATGCTAATGTTTATACAGATGGAAGGGACCTGGCGGAAGCGGGAGAAAAGACAATGATGACAAATACATCCAGGATAATAAGGATAACTCTGTTACTTGCCGGGCTGCTCATATTGATGATAATAATAGCAGCATCTATCGGAGCAGCAGGAGTAAGCGTGGGTGAGACTGCCCGGATAATCGGCAGTTTCATACCCGGCATCTCAAACTTTGTAAATGAGGGGAGCATAGACCCTGCATTCCTGGTAGTCATCAGCCAGATAAGGCTTCCCAGGATATTCATGGCAATAGTGGTAGGTATAGCCCTGGCCAGCGCTGGTGTCATATTCCAGGGGCTTTTCAGGAATCCCATGGCGGACCCTTTTGTAATAGGCGTGTCTGCCGGGGCTGCTTTCGGGGCCGCACTGGCTCTGTTTTTCAGTTCGGCTTTCATATTGCTCAATATCTCCCTGACCACTGTCTTTGCCCTTATAGGAGCGCTGGCTACAACATTCCTTGTCTATGGAATAGCTTCTTTCCGGGGCAGGGTATCGGTGGTCACTCTGCTTCTTTCCGGTATTGCCCTCTCGGCAATGCTAAGCGCCATGACCTCGATGGTGATGATATTTAAGGCAAATGACCTGGCAAGGATAGTCTTCTGGCTGATGGGTGGACTGACCGCAGCCTCCTGGCAGAAGCTGTATATCATCACCCCTGTAATAATGATCCTGGTTGTGATCAGCGGTTTCTATATGAGGGACCTGAATATTATCTCTATGGGAGATGAGAGAGCGGTCCAGATGGGGGTGCAGACGGAAAAAGTCAAGATGACGCTTCTGATACTTGCCTCTGTGATCGCTGCCATGGCGGTTTCCGTAAGCGGGATAATAGGTTTTGTAGGCCTCATAACGCCCCATATCCTCAGGCTTATAGTGGGTCCTGACCATAAGGTGCTGTTTCCTGCATCGGCCCTGGCCGGAGGCATAGTCCTTCTTATATCAGATACCATTGCCCGCACCGTTCTTATGCCCAGGGAGATACCGGTGGGGATTATAACATCGATAGTGGGGGTGCCGTTTTTCCTGTATTTGCTGGTAAGATCGAGACAGAGGGTTTTTTGATGGATAAAGGCAGAGACATAGTATCGGTAAAAAACCTGTCCTTTTCATATGATAATAAAAGGATAATAGATGATATCAGTTTTGATATTAAAGAAGGCAGCTTTATATCTATCCTGGGACCAAACGGGGCAGGAAAGAGCACCCTGGTAAATGTGATGAGCAAAGTACTTAAGGATTTTGAAGGAAAGATCGAAGTAAACGGAAAAGACATCAGGTCCATGAATTCCCGGGAGACCGCCAGGAATATAGCCGTTGTACCCCAGTATACCAGCCCGGGTTTTAGTTTTTCCGTGCAGGAGATGGTCATGATGGGAAGGCACCCTTATATCTCCAGGTTCGGGGGTGAAGGCCCCCGGGATATACAGGTAGTAAGGGAAGTGATGGAAAAAGCAAGCATCAAGGATTTTGCTGAAAGAAAATATGACGAACTATCAGGCGGCGAGAAGCAGAGGGTAATAATCGCCCAGGCGCTGGCCCAGGACAGCCCCATACTCTTGCTGGATGAACCGACCTCGCACCTGGATATAA
>CAYPXQ010000133.1:0-5131 GCA_964414685.1 uncultured Actinomycetota bacterium | reverse complement strand
AGGCGGGTACGAAGGATATTCGAGACAAGAATAAGCGATGACCGAATGGAGACCAAGAAAAAGACTTTTACCTTCACTTCAGTAGTATCCAACCTGATAATAGTGGTCAGCATCATTGCGGCCCTGATGATAATAGCCCAGGAACTGGGCATATCGGTGACTCCGCTGCTGGCCGGCGCCGGAGTAGCCGGCATCGTAATAGGCTTCGGGGCACAGAGCCTCATAAAAGACCTTATAAACGGCACCTTTATACTCTTCGAGCAGTGGTTCCAGGTAAATGACATAGTCACTATAAACGGTACATCCGGAGTAGTGGAGAGACTGAACCTCAGGACTACAGTCCTCAGGGACCTGGAAGGCATAGCCCATTATATACCTAATGGAGAAATAAAAGTCCTCTCTAACAGGACCCATGTATGGGCGAGGGCCATGATCGAGATAGGAGTACATTACAAGGAAAATACTGATCACGTTATAGAAGTCCTGGAGCAGGTATTTGACGAGCTTATGGAAGATAAGGAGTTTAAAGGCTGCATTCTTGAAAGGCCCCAGATACTGGGAAAAGGCGGAGTGGACAGCCTGGGCGATTCTGCAGTGGGATTTAAGATAATCTGTAAAGTCATACCCCCCAACCAGTGGGATATTGGCCGCCAGCTGAGAAAAAGGATCAAGGACAAATTCGATGATGCGGGCATAGAGATACCATATCCCTGCAGGAATGTATATATGAGGGATGAAAACGGTCAGGCATAATCAATCCTGTCTCATTTGAGGTTGATTATCCGGTTAGATATATGTTTATATGCCTCGCTTACCTGGGTACCGTTCTTGTTATCCTTTATATATATGTGACCTTCGTCACTAAGACTCATGACCTGCATGTCATAGGGGACTCTTCCCAGGAAATCAACCCCCATCTTCGAAGCTATCCTGCAGCCTCCCCCTGTCTTGAAGATATCCACCCTTTTTCCGCAGTGGGGGCACAGAAAGCCCGACATATTCTCTATGACCCCTATATATTTTAGACCGAGTTCCTGGGCGAATCTGATACTTTTGCCGGCATCCAGGGTAGCCAGGTCCTGCGGCGTGGTAACTATTATCCCGCCGTCAAGATCAGGAAGGAGCTGGGTTATGCTCAGGGGTTCATCTCCTGTTCCCGGAGGGGAATCTATTATAAGATAATCCAGGTCTCCCCAGTTGACATCACTTAGATATTGTTTTATTAGTTTCATCTTGAGCGGGCCCCGCCATATCACGGGCGTATCTTCACTTTCGATTATCAGGGCAGTACTCATGACTTTCATATTTGGAAAAGGCTTTATGGGTTCTATCCTGTCTCCCGTTCCCTCTAATCTGGAATCTTCCAATCCCATCATCTTTATTACATCCGGTCCATGGATATCTATGTCCAGCAGGCCCACATTATGACCTTTTGACATTATAGAATATGCCAGATTGACTGCAGTGGTAGTCTTTCCCACGCCTCCTTTTCCGCTAAACACCATAAATTTCTTCTTTACTTTCGCCATGTTTTTAACAATGGCTTCGTCTTTCTGGATAGTCTCCATAATCCCTGCTTTCAAAGTATAACAAAATAGTAATTGGCATATGCCCATAATAATTATAGTTATCCCGTATATAAGTGTCAAGAACATACTGGCGAGTTCCAGGGGAGCAGCGCCAGTAACGTTAATAAGCTAAAGCCATCCGGAGCAGGGACAAAGGATCACCGGTCTGGTATATGCAAGACAGGGGGTCTGCCAGAATAGTAACCGGAAGCCTGTCCTGGGCTCCATCTAAAAAAAGCAGATTGATCCTTGCTATTATTCTTGCAATCTTTTAATATCTTACATCGTTTTGCTATAATAGTAACAATTTGTAAAAACGGAGTGATTATATTTGACAGTTGACCATAAAATTTTATATGACAACGAGATCATGTCCAGGGATTATGCTTCCAGGGATTATCTTGAGCCAGCCGAGAGAACGGTACTGGAAATATTAAAACCCGAAATAGCTGAAATGGATATGCTGGATATGGGTGTCGGCGGGGGCAGGACTACAAAATATTTTGCCCCGCTGGTAAAGAGCTATACGGGTGCAGATTATGCCACTGCCATGATCGATGTCTGCATTGATAAATACGGCAGTGAATATTTCTTCCTTACCTGTGATGCCAGAAAAATGAAGGAGATTCCTGATGATAGCTTCGACTTTGTGTTTTTCAGCTATAACGGAATAGACAGTTTCCGGCACAGGGAAAGGATGGCAGCATTGAAAGAAATAAACAGGATATTGAGGCCCGATGGTTATTTTTGTTTCTCATCCCATAACCTGGACTGGGAAGGGCTTACAGACCTTTTCAGCCTGGAATACAGGACAAGATCCCAGGAACTGGGACAGGATAAAGCAAGATCCGTACAGGCCAAGAAAAAAATAAAGCGGGCATGGAAGATATTTCGCTTAAGCCTTTTAAACGGGAGTATTTTTATGTCAGGCCATATCCTTAAGCTTAGAAAGATAAAAAGAGGTCATATTTACGATGATTCCTTAAATGGCAAGGCAAAAGTATATTATATATCACGAGATGAGCAGGCAAGACAGCTCAGGGAAACAGAGTACAAAAATGTCAGTACCATTACCAGGAGTGGTCTTATTACAGCCAATGCTGACCTCCTGAACAGGGATGGATGGATATACTACCTGTGCCAGGCGGACAAATAAGCTTATAATTAATAGAATATCCTGGTTCGATGCTTTTATTTTTGCATGCTAAAATTATATAATAAGGAAGTTTTAGCAGCCGGAATATTTTGGATCAGGCATCGGCAGCGATAGAAAGAGATACAGGATTGGATAACAGGGCAATAGGCGTATTGGATTCCGGAGTTGGCGGCCTCACTGTACTGCGGGAGATAATTAAACAAGTACCTGCTGAAAATACTATTTATTTCGGCGACACCAGGAGATTTCCCTATGGGCCCAAAGATCTGGAAGATGTCAAAAGATATGTGTCAAAAGCAGCGGAGTTTCTTCTGGAAAAAGATGTTAAGATGGTAGTTATCGCCTGTAATACGGGGTCAGTGGCTGCATTAGAATATTTAAAGTCTCATGTGGACCTGCCTGTTATAGGGGTCATCGAGCCAGGCGCCCGTACTGCAGTAAAAAATACCAGCAATAAAAGAGTGGGAGTGATAGCCACAAAAGGAACTGTTGATAGCAGGGCTTATGAAAAAGAGATGATAAAGATAGATCCCGGCATCAAGATATTTTCTGCAGCAGCTCCAGTCCTTATCGAGTATGTAGAGAAGGGCCTGCTGAAAGGCGAGAAGCTTCAAAGGCAGATAAAAAGATATTTACTGCCGCTGCTGGAGCAAGAAATAGATGTGCTTGTACTTGGCTGCACCCATTTTCCGCTTATTGAAAAACAGATCCTGAAGGTTAGCGGGGAAAATATCAGGGTTATTAATTCTGCTATGGAGACCGCAAAAGACGTCCGTAACCTTCTTATGCAGCGGGATATGGCTGCTGATACAGGCAATAAGGCAAAAAGGCTGTTCTACGAGACGGCCGAAAAGAGCAATTTTTTTAAAACCGGACAGGTGTTTCTGGGAAGAGAGATCAGGCAAATAATAAAGACCCGCCTGGATGTGTGACAGGCCGGGGAAAGGATGACATGTCTAATAGACAAGATGGAAGAAAAAATACCGATATACGGGAGATAAAGATAACCAGGAAATATATCTCACATGCAGACGGGTCCGTTTTTATTGAGATGGGGAATACCAGGATAATATGTACAGCAACTTTTGAGGACAAAGTGCCTCCTTTTTTAAGGGGCAGGGGCAAAGGCTGGATAACTGCAGAATATGACATGATCCCGGGCTCCACACCCCAGAGGATCATAAGGCCCCAGGCTTTGGGGCGGATAAACGGAAGGACCCATGAAATACAGAGGCTGATCGGCAGGTCGCTCAGGGCTGCCGTGGATCTTGAAAAGATCGGTGAGCGTACCATCTGGATAGACTGTGACGTAATAGAGGCAGACGGCGGTACCAGGACAGCAGCTATAACAGGCAGTTTTATTGCCCTTTTTGACTGTCTTCAGGGTATGATAGAAAATGGCCTGGTGGAAGAGATGCCCATTGAGAGTTTCGTAGCTGCAGTAAGTGTGGGGATAGTAGATGGAGAAATAATGGTAGACCTTTGCTTTAAGGAAGACTCAGGCGCAGATGTGGATATGAATGTAGTAGCCAATTCAAAAGATAATCTTATAGAAGTACAATCTACTGCAGAGGGAGCGCTGTTTACCAAAGAAGAATTTGATGAGATGCTGGAAAAGGCAATGGCAGCAATATCAGGACTTATTGAAATACAGAAAACAGTACTAAGCCAGAAAATATAGAGGATAATATATGGATATTGTAATAGCTACAAAGAATACCGGGAAAATAGAAGAGATAAAAAGTTTTAAGGACTGTTCCGGCATAGACTGGTTTACTTATAGTGATTTTGACAATTTCCCTGAAGTAGAGGAAAGTGGAAACAGTTTCCTTGATAATGCCATAATCAAGGCAAAGGCAGTTTCAAGAGCCACAGGAAAAGCCGCACTTGCTGATGATTCCGGCTTGATAGTGGATGCATTAGGGGGAAGACCCGGCATATATTCATCCAGATATGCTGGACCTGGTGCTGCCGATAAGGCAAACAGAGACAAACTTCTGGCCGAGATAGATAGCATAAAAGATATCTCCCGGAGGTCTGCCAGGTTTATATGCACCATGGTCTTATGGGATGCGGATAATGGTCTGGTTTTCAAGACCGAAGGGGTCTGTGAAGGTATAATAGGTTTTGAGGAGAAAGGCAGCGGTGGATTCGGATACGATCGTATTTTTATCCCTGCAGGCTACAATAAGACCATGGCGGAACTTGACAGTGATGAGAAGAATACCATCAGCCACCGGGGGAAAGCACTCAGGGACTTCTGTGGTTTTATTGTAAAAAAATAGAATTATGTTATTATATCCTCTGCTCTATAAAGAGTACTTTTCGGGGTGTAGCGCAGCTTGGTTTAGCGCACCTGCTTTGGGAGCAGGGGGTCGGAGGTTCAAATCCTCTCACCCCGACCATT
>CAYPXQ010000132.1:0-6968 GCA_964414685.1 uncultured Actinomycetota bacterium | reverse complement strand
AAGAAAAGGAAAACATCAAAAAGGATATACCGGGGTGATCATAATTGAAAGACCTTAAATTTGCTGTCCTGGGGGCAGGACATGGAGGAAAGGCGCTTGCGGCGCACCTGGCCATAAAAGGCTTTTCCGTTAACCTTTATAACAGGACGCTTTCCAGGATAATGCCTATTATAAAGATGAGGGGTATAGAACTTGAAGGCGAGATAAAGGGATTCGGCCGCCTTGATGTGGTAAGCGATGATATAGGTAAAGTGATCGAAGGGGCAGATATCATAATGGTGGTAGTCCCGGCAAACGGGCACAGGTCCATTGCCGAAAATTGCGCCCCATTTTTAAAAGAGGGACAGATAGTAGTCCTAAACCCGGGTAGGACCTGCGGAGCCCTGGAATTTCTCCAGGTGCTAAAGGAAAACGGCGGCAGCAGGGATGTCATAGTCTCAGAGGCACAGACATTTATCTATGCCAGCAGGGGCATGGGTCCGGCAACGGCTAAGATATTCAGGACAAAGCAGGCAATTCCTGTAGCAGCCATACCTTCAGACCAGACAGAAATGGTGGTGGACAGGCTGAATACTGCATTTCCCGAGTTTATATCGGGAACAGATATAATAGAGACCAGCTTCAATAATATGGGAGCGGTTTTTCATCCGGCAATAACCATACTTAATGCATCCAGGATAGAATCGACCCTGGGCAATTTCCAGTTTTATATAGAAGGAGTCACCCAGTCTGTAGCCAGGGTGCTGGAAGCGGTGGACCTGGAAAGGGTCAGGATCGCGGAAGAGCTTGAATGCGATAATATATACAGTGCCATAGACTGGCTGTCTATGGCCTATAATGTGGTGGAGGACAATCTTTTTGATGCCATTCACAGCAATCCCGGATATGTGGGCATAATGGCTCCCAGGACTACCAATGTACGCTATATAACAGAAGACGTCCCTATGAGCCTGGTGCCCATATCAGAGGTAGGGAAAAAGGCAGGAGTCGAGACTCCTGTAATAGATTCCCTCATAAATATTGCCGATTCCATCTTCGGCAAAAATTTCAGGAAAATAGGGCGGAATCTTGACAGCCTGGGGATGACTGGCCTGAAGATGAACGAGGTAAGGGAAATACTTATAAATGGATAGAAGCAGATAGCCATGAAGAAGATATTGGGAGTATGTATAGGCAGCTGTATACATGTAGCCGGTGTATTGAATTTCCTGGCTGATGCCAAAAAGGCAGGTTATGATACCAGGTTTTCCGGTTCTGCCATGGATATAGACAGCCTGGCCAGGGAAATAGAGGAATACGGGCCAGATATTGTAGCCATAAGCTACAGGCTTTCCCCCGAAAGTATAATGGGCGTATTTGATGAGCTGGGGAAAAAGATCAGGGAAGAAAAGCGGCTTGAGAGTATAGATTTCATACTGGGAACCACAAAACCGGTGGCAGAAATAGCACAGAAGACAGGCATATTTAAAAAGATATTTACCGGCGGGGAAGACAGCAGCCAGGTGGAAGCCTACCTCAGGCAAAAAGAGCCTGAATCGGATAAGGCAGTTCCCCCGGACAGGCTGGTGGAAAGGATAAGCTATAAAAAGCCTTTCCCCCTTATAAGGCATCATTTCGGCAGGCCCTCCCTGCAGGAGACCCTCAAAGGCATAAAGCTAATAGCTGAAAGCGGACTTCTGGATGTCATTTCCATAGGACCTGACCAGAACACCCAGGAGTTTTTCTTCCATCCGGAAAAGATGGATCCCAAACAGGACGGTGCCGGAGGTGTACCGGTCAGGAGCGAAGATGACTTCAGGCAACTCTTTAAAGCATCAAGGACGGGAAACTATCCCCTGATGAGGTGCTACAGCGGCACCAATGATATACTGAAGATGGCAAAAGTCCTGCGGGATAATATTAATAATGCATGGTGTGCCGTGCCTCTTTTCTGGTACAATGTGCTGGACAACAGGAGCGGCAGGAAACTTATACCATCTATATCGGAAAACCAGTCAGTGATGAAATGGCATGGAGAGAAAAATATACCGGTAGAAGTCAATGAATCCCATCACTGGAGTTTAAGATATGCTCCTGATGCCGTAGCAGTTGCAGCTGCCTACCTGGCAGCATATAATGCAAAAAAGATGGGAGTTAAAAACTATGTGGCACAGTATATGTTCAATACTCCTCCCGAGACTTCATTTAGCATGGACCTGGCTAAGATGCTGGCAAAGGTTGAGCTTATAGAATCACTGCATGACCATACTTTTACCAGTTTTAGGGAGACCAGGGCCGGACTTTTCAGCTATCCCCCCGATTTTGACCAGAGCAAAGGCCAGCTGGCCTCATCCACTATGCTGCAGATGCAGCTGGAACCTGCCATACTGCATGTAGTGGGATACTGCGAAGCCGATCATGCAGCCCGTCCGGATGACATTATTGAAAGTACGAAAATAGCCGCCAGGGTCATAGAAAACTGCATCTACGGATGTCCCGACATGAAAAGAGACCCTTCTGTCCTGGAAAGGAAACAGGAACTGGTAACAGAAGCCAGCCTTATAATAGACAGCATAAGATCCCTGGATGAAAAGAAAGAATACCCTGATCCCCTTATTGCACCGGCAATACTGGCATCTGCGGTAGAAAAGGGCATCCTTGACGCGCCTCATCTGTGCGGTGTAGAAGCTGCAAGAGGCACCATACTGACTGTGTTTGAGGACGGCAAGAACTGCTCGGCAGACAATGATCTTAAGCCGGTCACCGAGAAGCAGAGATTGAAAAGCCTGGGTATTTAAGTTTTACTTTTTTATTGTTTTGTAATATTATTCTTTTCTTAAATATTTTTTTATATAATCTATTATGTTCGGACAGTCAGGAAAAAACAGCCAGATCCGCCTTCCATTTGGTTTCCGGGATATTTTCCCGGTGGAATCAGGCCAGAGGAATGCTATCAGGGAGGTTATAAGGAGCCAGTTCAAGAGCTGGGGATATGGTGAAGTCAAGACACCTGTTATGGAATATACCGAGAATATCTCCATAGGAGTCGGTGGCGGCTGGAAAGAAAAACTAATAAACTTCATCGATATAGACGGAAGCCTCATATCCCTGAGAGCCGATATGACCATACCTATAGCCAGGCTGGCGGGGATGCGCTTAAGGAAGGACCAGCTTCCGGCAAGGTTCAGCTATTTTTCAGATGTTTTCAGGCAGGCCGGAAGCCAGGCGGGCAATAAAAGGGTCTTCTCCCAGGCAGGCCTGGAATTCATAGGTTCCGGCCTGCGCATGCAGGCAGATGCCGAGATAATGATAATACTTACCCGGGTGCTTAAAAAATTAGGCCTGGAGGAATTCAGGATCGCGGTAGGCCATATAGGATTTATCGAAGGTCTTTTTAGATGGCTGGGTCTTGACAGCCCGGCTTCGCTGGAATTTAAAAAAAACATCATAGAAAAGGATTTTGTCCGCATCGATGACCTTTTAAAGGGATGTGACAGCGCCAGAGCCGGGATATTTAAGAGGCTTATCCGGCCCGGGAATGACCTGGAAAGTATTTCAGGCATGGTGTCAGATATTGGCGAAGGACAGGTGCTGGAAGCTTTTGAATACCTGGAAGGGCTTTACCAGATACTGGAGGAACATGGCCTGGGGAAATACCTGGTATTTGATTTCAGCATAATAAGGGATTTTGATTATTATACGGGGTTGCTGTTCGAAGTATACTGCCGCGGGATAACCGGGATGATAGGAAGCGGCGGAAGGTATGACAGCCTCATAAAGAAATTCGGAAGCGATATGCCGGCAACAGGCTTTGCCCTGGACATAGATGTCCTGCATGACGCCCTGGGAGAGAAAGACATCTCAGATGAAAAAAAGATAATGCTGGGCTGCCGGGGACCATGCGGCGGGGCAGGCGTCCTTATGGGACTTGCTGATAAAATAAGAAAAAAAGGCATAGATGTGGAGATACTGTTTGACAGGGTGGATGACATGCTCATGCTTGCCCGGGAAAAAGGCTGCAGCCTGCTGGTCATTGCATCCAGGGATCTTAACGGTTTCAGCATAACTGACACCCGGAGCGGAAAGTCAGGGACTGCAGACAGGGCAGGCCTGATGGGAGAAGTCGATAGATGGAGAAAAGATTAAAAATAGCCATACCCAAGGGGTACCTTTTTGGGGAATGCCTGGGGCTTTTGAAAAAAGCGGGTCTTGACACGCGGGAGCTGGAAAAAAAGGATAGGAAGCTCCTGGTGGATTCAAAAAAAGATGCTGTCAGGTATATAATATCCAGGCCTATGGATGTCCCGGTTTATGTGGAGCACGGCGCCTGCGATATAGGATTTGCCGGAAAGGACGTACTGGCAGAAAAGGAAAGTAATGTATACGAGCTGCTGGACCTGGGCAATGGAAGGTGCAGGCTGGTGCTGGCCACCAAAAAAGACGGCATTGACAGGGTAAAAGCCCATTACCAGTATTTCGGGTCTGTAAAAGTGGCTACAAGCTATCCCAATATTGCCAGGAAATATTTCAATTCAAAGGGCATACAGGCGGAGATAATCAAACTTCACGGTTCTGTGGAACTGGCTCCCATACTGGGGATAGCCGAGGAGATACTGGATATAACTTCTACCGGTGAGACCATGAGGGAGAACAACCTGGTGGAGATGGAGGATATCATGGAATCGACCACCAGGCTTATTGCCAATATTTCCAGCTATAAGATAAAATATGACGAAATTGATGTTTTTATAAATAAGATAAAAAATATTTTATGACAGGCTTTTAATATGGAAAGAAGATCCAGCATAGAGCGTAAGACAAAAGAAACAGAAATAGACCTGAGCCTTGACCTGGACGGCAGGGGAGATTCGGAAATATGTACCACCATAGACTTTCTGGACCATGTACTTGAGAGCTTTGCCCGGCACGGCCGGTTTGACCTGAAAGTCTCGGCTTCCGGTGATACGGCCGTGGAAAGCCACCACCTGGTAGAAGACCTTGGAATATGCCTGGGAAAGGCAATAGACGTCTGTCTTAAGGACAGGAAAGGCATTGCTCGATTTGCCGATATTACCATACCCATGGATGAGGCCGAAGTCTCTGTGTCTATGGATATCGGAGGCAGGCCCTATCTGGCTTACCGGGTGGAAATGGAATATGAATTGCTTGAAGGAGGGATGGAGACCTCTATAATAGAGGATTTCTTCCAGGCTGTGGTGAATAACTGCTACATAAACCTGCATATAACCAAGAACACCGGACTGGCTTCCCACCATATAATAGAAGCGGTTTTCAAGGCATTCGGCATGACTCTTCACAGGGCCAGCAGACTGACAGGCGAGGACCGGATACCCTCGACCAAAGGTTCTATCTGAAGCCCGGACCGGTTGTGCCCTGACATGCAAAAGTCTCTTGAAAAAAATACCTTTTTCTAAGACAATCAGGTTGCTCCCGGTCTGTTTACCGGAAAAATAATAGCAATAGGGATCATGATGTATATTGCGATAATAGATTATGAAATGGGAAATATAAGCAGCGTCAAAAACTCTTTTATAAGAGCAGGCGCCGATATAAAAGTGACATCAGACCCTGCAGTGATAGCCGGGGCCGGAGCCGTTATACTTCCCGGTGTAGGCGCCTACAGGGATGCTTTCCATAACCTGGAAAAAAGAGGCCTGGTAAAAGCCATAATACAGGCTGTAAGGGAAAAGCCTTTTCTGGGAATATGCCTGGGTATGCAGCTACTGTTTGACTACAGCCTGGAAGACGGCAGGAATAGGGGACTGGGGATACTGAAGGGTTCAGTCCGGAAAATACCTCCCGGTGTCAAGATACCCCATATGGGATGGAACCAGGTGGAGATAAGGATGAAGGAAAGCAGGATATTTTCCGGTATTAAAGACGGGGAATATTTCTATTTTGTCCATTCCTATCATGCGGTACCAGACGATCCTTCCATAATAAGCAGCACCACAGAATACGGGACTGACCTGTCAGCAAGTGTGGAAAAAGATAATATTTTCGGGTTCCAGTTCCATCCCGAGAAAAGCAGCACCAGGGGACAGGTCCTGGTTAAGAATTTTATAAGCCTGGCGGAAGGCAGACCATGATAATATATCCGGCAATAGATATAATAGAAGGACAATGTGTCAGGCTCACCAGGGGGGATTTCGGGAAGAAGAAAAAATATTTTGATGACCCGCTTATGGTTGCAGCCAGGTGGAAGGAAAAAGGCGCCTCATGGATACATATCATAGACCTGGATGGAGCCAGGACAGGCAGGGTCTCCAATCTCTCCCTGGCAGAAAAGATAAGGAAAAAGACGAAAGTAAAGGTCCAGTACGGCGGGGGCATAAGGGATATTGAGACCATGGAAAAAGTACTTTCAGCCGGCATAGACAGGGTCATCCTGGGGACCAGGGCTATAGAAGACAGGGATTTTCTGGAGTCAGCATCCAGCAGGTTCGGAAATAAGATAATAATAAGCCTGGATTTCGGCAAAGACGGGACCATTTACAAGAACGGATGGCAGGAAAGGACTTCAAAAAACATATTTGACTTTGCTGGAGAACTGGAAAAGCTGGGGATGGACGAATTCATAGTGACCGACATCGAACGCGATGGTACGCTGGGCGGTGTCGATACCGGCCGTCTCCGGAAGATACTGGCAGGGATCTCCATACCCCTTATAATAGCAGGCGGGATCTCCAGTGTCGATGATATAATAAAGCTTAAGGAGATAGAATCACTGGGCATAAGCGGGGCAGTAGCAGGAAAAGCCCTCTATGAAGGAAAGGATCCCATGGACCTGGCAGAAGCTATTAAGGCAGGTAAAGGCAGTGATAACTAAAAGGATAATACCCTGCCTGGATGTAGACAGGGGCAGGGTGGTAAAGGGAATAGAATTTTTGGATCTCCGGGATGCAGGGGATCCGGTAGAGCTGGCTGCTTTTTACGATACGGAAGGTGCGGATGAAGTGGTATTTTTG
>CAYPXQ010000131.1:0-27938 GCA_964414685.1 uncultured Actinomycetota bacterium | reverse complement strand
CTGGGATATGGATATCACC
Organism: uncultured Actinomycetota bacterium; assembly: GCA_964414685.1. Taxonomy (GTDB): domain Bacteria; phylum Actinomycetota; class Humimicrobiia; order Humimicrobiales; family Humimicrobiaceae; genus M55B120. The sequence goes on along the minus strand of CAYPXQ010000131.1, from coordinate 27,919 downwards.
AGGGTATCAGTCTGCTTTGCCACTCTTTCAGCTGTACGGTGCCTGGTCCCGGTCTCGGAAGTCTTTATGTCAGGATTGGGAAAAAGATGGGTATTGGCATATAGTATGCGTTTGGCATTGGAGGAAAGGATTATAGCCCCGTCCATCTTGGCCAGTTCATAGAATTTATTGGGAGAAAATCCGCACCCGATATAGAATCCGCCGTTTACCAGCCTCAGCACTTCCTCGGAATCACCTACTACTACCAGGGCTCCCGTCTTTCCCTGGATAATATATTCGATACCAAGCCTTAAATCAGTCCCAGGAGCTATCCTTTTCAGGCACTCCAGAAGCATTCCTTCATTATTCTTATTATTCATCGCCCTAAAAGTATTCCGTATACCAATGATTCAATTATAACAATTATAAACAAATACTGTTACCAAAAACTATACTTTTAAGACGCTGCCGGTACTGGTAAGTTTCTTTATTTCAAACTGCATCTCCTGGTCTTTGGCTTTGGCTATCACTACCTGGCCGGCTTTTACTTCTCCTGAGATTATCTTCTCTGATATGGGGTCCTCTATAAGGTTCTGGATGGCCCTCCTCATGGGTCTTGCACCCATGGCAGGGTCATAGCCCTTTTCCAGGAGAAGTGCTCTGGCACTTTTCTTTAGCTCTAAACCTATCCCCTGAAGCTCCAGCGCCTGGGCCAGCCTGGACATCATAAGGTCCATAATATTAAATACCTGGTCCTGGCTTAATTTGTGGAAAACCACAACTTCATCCACACGGTTCAAAAACTCCGGCCTGAAAACCCTTTTAAGGGCGGCCATGACCTTTTCCTTTATCTCGTCATAGGAAAGGTCTTCTGTGTCTATCTTCTTAAAGCCCATAGGAGTATTTTTCTGTATCTCCCGGGCTCCCAGGTTGGAAGTCATGATTATGACCGTATTCTTGAAATCGACCTGCTTGCCCTGGGAATCGGTAAGATGGCCGTCCTCAAATATCTGCAGCAGGATATTGAAGACATCAGGGTGTGCCTTTTCTATCTCATCAAGGAGTATTACGCTATAGGGCTTCCTTCTTACCATTTCGGTAAGCTGCCCTCCCTCATCATAGCCTACGTATCCGGGAGGCGAGCCCACGAGCTTGGAAACGGAATGCTTCTCCATATATTCTGACATATCTACCTGGATAAGCGTCTCTTCCCTGTCAAACAAAAACTCGGCAATAGTCTTGGCAAGTTCGGTCTTTCCCACGCCGGAAGGGCCCAGGAACATAAAGGAACCAATGGGCCTTTTGGGGTCCTTGAGTCCTGAACGCGACCTCCTTATGGCTTTGGAAACAGTGGTTATAGCCTGGTCCTGGCCTATTACCCTCTTGTGGAGTTCTTCTTCCATGTTCATAAGCCTGGAAGATTCGCTGGATGTCATCTTGTATACAGGGACTCCGGTCCAGCTTGACAGTACTTCCGCTATTTCATTTTCATCCACCTGTTCCTTTTTTGCTTTGCTGGAACGGTTTTTCTGCTCTTCTATTTCCTTCCTCTCCCTTACCATCTGCTTTTCCTTGTCCCTCAGCTGGGCTGCCTTTTCAAAATCCTGGTCCTTTATGGCCTGGTCTTTTTCCCTTATTATGCTTCTTAAACTGGCGTCCAGCTCTTTCAGGTCCGGGGGAGTCATCAGTGTCCTGACCCTTACCTTGGAACTGGCTTCGTCTATAAGGTCGATAGCTTTGTCGGGAAGATACCTGTCGCTTATATACCTCTGGGAAAGTTTGGCGGCAGATGTTATGGCATCATCAGTTATGGTGAGCCCGTGGAATTTCTCATATCTTGACTTCAGGCCTTTGAGTATCTCTATTGTCTCAAAAATAGATGGCTCGTCTACGAAAACAGGCTGGAACCTTCTCTCCAGTGCTTTATCTTTCTCCACATATTTACGGTATTCGTTTATAGTAGTAGCGCCTATTGTCTGTATCTCTCCCCTGGCCAGCATGGGTTTCAGTATGCTGGCAGCATCTATAGCGCCCTCGGCAGCACCGGCCCCCACCAGTGTATGAACTTCATCAATAAAAAGGATTATGTCCCCGTTATCCTTTATCTCGGCCAGGACTTTCTTGAGCCTTTCCTCGAAATCGCCCCTGTACCGGGAACCTGCTACCAGCGCGCCCAGGTCCAGGGTGAATATCCTTTTGTCGGAAAGGTTGGAAGGGACTTTTGCCGAGATGATATACTGGGCCAGGCCTTCCACTATGGCAGTCTTTCCCACGCCTGATTCACCGATAAGGATAGGGTTGTTCTTAGTCCTCCTGGAAAGTATCTGTATTATCCGGTCTATCTCTTTTTTCCTTCCAATAACCGGATCCAGCTTGCCTTCTGTAGCCAGCAAAGTCAATTCCCTGCCGAACTGGTTTAACATCTTAAGCGTTTTCCTGGGCATGCTGGATCTTGTCTCGTCCTTTGGTTCCCCGTATGGAGACTGACTGTTAAGTATTTCTTTTACTTTCATCTTTACACTGTTAAGTGTTACGCCCAGGCTGTTAAGGACCCTGGCAGCCACGCCCTCGCCCTCCCGCAGCAGTCCCAGCAGTATATGTTCTGTACCGATATAATTATGCCCCATCTGAAGGGCTTCCCTCAAAGAAAGCTCCAGGACCTTCTTTGCCCTGGGCGTAAAGGGTATGTGCTCGTAGGACTCCGAAGTCCCCTCGCTCACTACATCCCTTATGGCAGCCCTTACATCATTCATGGAGATGCCCAGTTCCTGAAACACCCTGGAGGCTATCCCTTCTTTTTCATCGATCAGCCCCAGGAGTATATGTTCAGTGCCGATATAGTTCTGCTTCAGAAATCGGGCTTCATCCTGGGCCTTGACAACTACTTTCCTGGCTCTCTCTGTAAATCTTTCAAACATAATATCTTAATCCTTTAGTATAATTTCTCTAATAAGTCCGGCTCTTTTAAGGTCTATCTCATCTTCAGATGCCTTATCATCCATCTCAAAACTTGAGATCACGTGGGCATCGCCCACCATGTTTATTATCTCAAAATAATCAAAATCCCTGATCTTTCCCATTATTCCCAGGTCAAGCCCCAGCCTCAGGATGGACAATAGTTCAAGAGCTTCTTCAAAAGACAATATCCTTGCATACTTTAACAATCCATATGACCTGTAGACATTATCCTTTGCTCCCAGCCGGTCCTTTTTCAAAAGCTTCCGGCGGGCGCTTTTTTCCTCGTCAACTATATTTAAGCAAATTGCATTCATTTCTTCAACTATCTCTTCCTCGCTTTTTCCCAGTGTCCTTGAACTGGATATCCTGAAGATATTTCCGGTGGCTTCGGGGCTGCTGTCTGAATACCCGCTTATGGCGCAGCCCACCCGTGAAAGGTTTTTTATGAAATCGGCAATACCAGGACTTATAGCCAGCGCAGGCAGGTGGACCAGCAGCGATATCTCCAGGGCAGTCCCAAGGCTGGCCGGATTGGAGGTAAGGTACCCCCATTGGCTGCTGAAAGAGAAGTTAAGCTTTGTCTCAAATATCTTCTCTATGCCTGAAGCCTTTTCATATACCATGCTTATGGTATTTCCTGGAGCGGCACACTGTATCTTCATGTGATCGTCCCAGCACAGCGGTATAGCTGTGGCCGCATCCCTGATGGAAGACCTGGGAAAGACCATAAGCGCCCTTCCCTTCAGGCTGGATATGAAATCCTCTTCGATCTGGTAATCACTCAGAAGTACCTGCCTCTGCACCCTGGTCATCCGGTTTAATCTCAGGCAGCACAATTCCCTTAATCCCTCTGTCCTCCTGGTACTGCTTTTTATCATGTTTATGACCTGGTTTTTTTCTTCATTGCTGGAGGAGGAGGGAAATTTATAGTTTGAAAGGTTCCGGGATATGCCGGCTCTGGAGCTGAGTATTATAGATGGATCACGGGAAATGCTGCCGGAAGAGCCTTCCCTGCCGGGAGTGACACTTCCAGGCCTATTCATAGATATTTTTTTCCAATTGTCTTATCTCATCCCTTATCCTGGCAGCTTCTTCAAAGTTCTCTACTATTATCTCCCGCTTCAGTCTTTTTCGAAGATCGCTTATGCTCTTTTCCAGTTTTACCTGCCTGGGCACATTCTCGGGTATCTTGCCCCTGTACTCGATATCGGTATGTATATCTTTCACAATAGGAAGCAGTATGCTCCTGAACTCGCTGTAGCAGTGGGGACAGCCCATCCTGCCATTCTTCTTTATGCTTTTAAGATCCGTACCGCAGAAAGGGCAGCTCCTGTTCTTGTGCGTATCGATCTTTCCCAGCGGGTCATCCAGGCTGCTCTCATAAATGGTCCCCTGTTCGGACTGGAATATCCTTGACAGTATATTGCTCAGGTCTTTATAGAAATCATCCTGGGTAAAAAAAGAAAAGCTCCTGGCGCATTCGGAACAGATATTTACTTTTTCCACATTGTCGTTCTGCACCCTTATCAGGTGCACGGTAGCAATATTTTTTTTACAGAAATCACATGTCATAGCTATTCTTCCTATTTGATCATCACTCCGGCCTTAGAAGAGGGAACAATATCACATCCCTTATTGACTCACTGTTTGTCAGCAGCATTACCAGCCTGTCAATGCCTATGCCCTCGCCCCCTGTAGGAGGCATGCCGTATTCCAGAGCCTTGATAAAATCTACATCGATCTTACCGGTTATCCTTTCTTCTTCATCAGCACTTTCTGCCTGTTTCCTGAACCTCTGCAGCTGGTCGCCGGGATCGATGAGCTCTGAGAAAGCATTGGCCATCTCCTCTCCCCCGATAAACAGCTCAAATCTCTCGGTCAGCCGGTCATCGTCCGGTTTTCTTTTTGCCAGGGGCGATATCTCGACCGGATAATCCTTTATGAAAGTAGGCTGGATGAGTTTTGGTTCCACCACTGCCTCAAATATCTCGTTTATAAGCCTGCCTTTTCCTTTATCCCTGCCTGTCTCTATATCAAGCCTTTTACATATTGATCCAAGCTCCCCCGTGCTGGTATCGAAGCCAATATCTATATGGCCGAAATGACTTATGGCTTCCAGCATGGTAAAGCGGCCCCAGTCTCCCTCCAGGTCTATATCATCACCGCGGTATTTAAGCTTAAGGGTGCCTGCAGATTCCATGGCTATGTATTTTACAAGCTCTTCTGTCAGGTCCATCAGGTTATTATAATCGCAAAAAGCCTGGTAAAACTCCACCATGGTAAATTCCGGATTATGCTTATAGGATATCCCCTCATTCCTGAAATTCCGGTTTATCTCATAGACTTTTTCAAAACCGCCTATGACCAGCCTCTTAAGGTAGAGCTCGGGAGCGATCCTGAGATAAAGGTCTATATCAAGCGCATTATGATGGGTTATGAAAGGACGCGCTGCCGCTCCCCCCGGAATAGACTGGAGCATGGGAGTCTCAACTTCCATAAACCCCCTGTCATCCATAAATCTCCTTAAGGCGCTTATAGCCTTTATCCTGGTCTGGAATACTCTCCTTACATCCGGGTTTACCATAAAATCCAGGTATCTCTGGCGGTACCGCAGCTCTTTGTCCTTAAGTCCATGCCATTTTTCCGGGATTATCCTTACCGACTTGCTCAGCAGCCGGAAGTCTTTTACCCCTACCGAAAGCTCCCCGGTCCGGGTCACGAATACTGTGCCCTCTACACCTATCCAGTCCCCGATATCAAGCTCATCTGAAAACCGGGCATATTTTTCATCACCGATGCTCCCCTGGCTTAAAAAAAGCTGCATCTTTCCGCTGGCATCCTGTATATCGCAGAATGTAGCCTTGCCGTGCCTCCTGAATATCATTATCCTTCCGGCGATCTTGAATATGCCTTCGGCTTTCTCACCCATGGCAAGACCGGAATATCTCTCCCTGATCTCTGCTATGGCGGTATCCCTGTCAAACCCGGAAGCATAAAGCTCCCTGCCGTCCTGCTTTAGCTTCTTTATTTTTTCAAGTCTCAGCTTCAGCGCTTCCGCCAGGGGCTCCTCTGTCTCCAGAAGGTATTCCACTTCATCGTCTAAAATATTTTTACTGTTATTATCATCCATGTTCCTGATTATAAGTCTATATCGGGGGATAGCAAAATACCAGCAGATATATGAGCTATTTTACTGTGACTATCTTTAGCTTGATGACTTTCTGGGGTGTCTTGACTTCTATCTCATCTCCGGACCTCTTACCCAGTAGAGCCCTGCCCATGGGAGACTCATCGGAGATCTTATGGTTTTCGGGGTCAGATTCAACTGAGCTGACCAGGAAATATTTATTTTTCTTATTAGTGCCGAGGTCCTTCACTTCTACTGTGGAGCCTATATCTGCAATGCCCTTTTTATCATTTCCATTTATTATGACATGGTTTCTGAGGATCTCGTTTATATGCTCTATCCTTCCCTCTATAAAGGCCTGTTCGGTTTTTGCATATTCGTATTCAGTATTCTCTGAAAGGTCGCCGGCATTGTCCTTGGCATCCTTTAATCTCTCGGCGATCTCTTTCCTTTTATTATTTATAAGGTCTTCTTGCTCCTTTATGAGCTTATCATATCCTTCTTTTGTCAGACGGTATTCTTTCATGGATATTACACCCCGTTATTAGCTGTCTTTTACCGGCTATCCTGCCGGCAATACTATTGTCAAATGACATTTGATTTGGGTATTATATTGTATGGAATTACAGATGTCAAAATAAATAAGATAATCCCATACTGCTTTCTTGCCCCTGTACGGGGAAACGGTAATTGAGGTCCCGGCAGACTATCCAAACCTTCCGGTTATATAATCCTCTGTCCTCTTGTCGCTGGGATTGGTGAAAAGCTTATTGGTATCGCTATATTCTATCAGAGTCGAAGGTGTGCCGAAAGTCTCCATCAGGAGAAATGCGGTCTTCTGTGACACGCGGGCAGCCTGCTGCATATTATGGGTCACTATTACAATGGTATAGTTCTGCTTCAGTTCATCTATAAGGTCTTCTATCTTCTGGGTAGAGATGGGGTCAAGGGCGGAGGCTGGTTCGTCCATAAGGATTATATCGGATTCTACCGCCAGGACCCTGGCAATGCAGAGCCTCTGCTGCTGGCCTCCGGAAAGGTCAAGCGCATTGGTGTTTAATTTAGTCTTTACCTCATCCCAGAGGGCTGCTTTTTTCAGGCTCTCCTCTACAATATTGTCAAGTTCTGATTTTGAGTATTTCTTATGAAGCCTGGGCCCGTAGACTATATTGTCATATATGGTCTTGGGAAAGGGATTGGGTCTCTGGAATACCATGCCTATCTTTTTCCTCAGCTCCACTACATCTATATTATCTTTATATATATTCATACCGTCTATCACTATATCGCCGTCAACTTTTGTGCCCGTCAGCAGGTCGTTCATGCGGTTAAATGTCCTCAGGAATGTTGACTTCCCGCATCCCGAAGGTCCGATAAGGGCGGTAATGGCATTCTCCGGTATGTCCATGGATATGCCGCTTAGCACCTTGTTTGTGCCGTAATAAAAACCATAATCCCTTACTTCTATTTTTGTGCTTCCCACAACTAAAAACCTCTCACGCGAATATCTTATTTTTCCAACTGGAATAATAACAGAAATGGGATATTAAAATAATATCCCGGAGCCAAATTTAATATTTTTTTAATATCAGGCATACTGCCTTAAGCACCCTGTCAGGCTCCTTCAAGATCCCTCTTGAATCTTTCCAGTCTGGCGGCTGTCTCACTATCTGACAGCGCCAGGATCTCCAGGGCAAGCAGCGCCGCATTTTTGGCGCCGTTTATGGCCACGCAGGCTACCGGGACTCCTGGCGGCATCTGGACTATGGACAGAAGAGAATCCATCCCTCCCAGGTCCGAAGTCTTTATGGGTACGCCTATCACAGGAGAAATGGTATATGAAGCTATTACCCCGGGAAGATGGGCAGCTTTGCCTGCCCCTGCTATTATGACCTTTATGCCGGCTTTTTCCAGGTTAGAGGCAAATTCTCTGGTCTTATTGGGCATCCTGTGGGCAGAAAGTATATGCACCTCATAATCGATACCGAATTCCTTTAAGGTGTCCATGGCTTTCTTCATGACTGGTTCATCAGATGCGCTTCCCATTACTATCCCAACCCTGTCCCTAGCTCTATCCATGATCATCCTCCTCTGCCTTGCCGGCAATGTCTTTTCTGTACTGCATTCCTTCAAAACTGATGTTTTCCATGGCATCATATGCCTTTTTTATTGCTTTGCTGAAATCAGCCCCCAGGGCTGTGACCCCCAGTACTCTTCCCCCGTTTGTCACGATATTTCCTTCTTCTTTCTTTGTGCCCGCATGGAAGACCAGTATATCATCCATACTGCCTGCTTCATCCAGGCCCGATATTATATCGCCAGTGGAAGACGATTCCGGATATCCCCTTGATGCTGCTATTACGCAGATGCAGCATCTCGGATCCCAGGAAAGCCTGTCGATTCCCAGGCTTCCCCTGGAGCACTCATAAAGTATGGGCGCCAGGTCATCCTTCAGCCGGGGAAGGACTGCCTGGGTCTCCGGGTCCCCGAACCTGCAGTTATATTCCAGCAGGTATGGTTCGCCGCCGCTTACAATTATTCCCGCATACAGCACTCCCCGGTAATCGATATTCTCCCTGATGAGGGCCTCCCCCGTGGGATATATTATATTCTCGATTGCCTTCCTGTATACTTTTTCGTCTACCATGGGCACGGGGCTGTAACTTCCCATTCCTCCCGTGTTCTTGCCTTTGTCCCCGTCAAAGATCCTCTTATAGTCCTGGGCCAGCTCCATGGGGACGATCTTTTTACCATCGCAAAGGCAGAGTATGGACATCTCATATCCCGAAAGGAATTCTTCCACCATAACCGTACTTCCGGCATCCCCAAAGATCCTTTTTATCATGCATCCATCCAGGGCTTTAAGGGCTTCTTCCATGTCCTCTGCTATCAAGACGCCTTTTCCCGCTGCCAGTCCGTCTGCCTTTATTACCAGTGGGAACCTGTCCTGTCCCCTGATATAATCCCTGGCCATGTCGTATGCGGCTGCAGGGAAAACCTTCGCCCTGGCAGTGGGGATGCCGTATTTGTTAAGAAGACTTTTGGCAAATGCCTTGCTTCCCTCCAGCATAGCTGCATCCCGGGATGGTCCGAAAGTGACCAGGCCCCTGCTTTCCATATAGTCGGCTATACCGCCGACCAGTGGCGCTTCAGGTCCCACTACAATCATATCCACGCCTTCAGCCTCGGCCAGGTGGGCCAATCCCTTAAAATCATCTTTTGCTGTGCCCATGTCAACACACCTGGCGATCCCTTCCATCCCCGGGTTTCCGGGAACGGCAAATATCTTTTCCACATCATCGCTTCTGGATATCTTCCAGGCAAGGCAGTGTTCCCTGCCGCCGCCTCCTATTATCAGGACTTTCAATTTCCTCCTCTGGATCTCTTGATCTGGTCTAGACTATAAGGGTAGACCTTTTACCCTGGTCAAACAGCTTTTTCTTAAGGCTTTTGTCCCTTATTATTATCTGGTTTCTTTCCGGCCCCACGCTTATCATGGAAACGGGCACTCCCAGCAATCCTTCTATCTTTTCTATGTATCTCTGCGCCTGTACTGGAAGATCCTCAAAATTCTTTACAGCTGTTATATCCTGCTTCCAGCCTTCCATCTCCGTAAATACCGGCCTGCATTTATGGAGTATGGTCTGGTGGCAGGGCAGGTCATCATAAGTCTGGTCCTCATATTCATAGGCATGACAGATGTTTATGCTGTCCAGTCCCGACAATATATCCAGCTTGGTTATGGCTATACTGTCAGGATAATTGAGCATGACCGAATACTTTAGTACCATGGTATCGAGCCAGCCGCATCTCCTGGGTCTTCCGGTAGTTGTACCGTATTCATGGCCCCGGTCCCTGAGCTGGTCCCCGATGTCATCTTCCAGTTCCGAAGGAAACGGTCCTGAACCGACCCTGGTGGTGTAAGCCTTTACTATTCCTATTACATCATCAAGCCTTCCCGGCCCTATCCCCGAACCCACGCATACGCCGCCGGCAGTGGTGGATGAAGAAGTCACATAGGGATATGTGCCCTGGTCTATATCAAGCATGGTCCCCTGGGCTCCTTCGAAAAGTACGCTCTTATTGCCGTCCAAAAACCGGTTGATCATATAGGTGGTATCGATTATGTAGCTGCCGATCCTTTCAGCATACAGCATATAATCCTCATAGATGTCATCTGTATCAAGCGTCTGCATACCGTATACCTTTTCTATTATGGAATTTTGCAGCGTCAGCTCCTCTTCCAGTTTGACCCTGAATATCTTTTTGTCCAGAAGGTCCTGAGTCCTTATGCCTGACCTTGAAGCTTTATCAGAATATACCGGGCCGATCCCTTTGTGAGTGGTGCCTATTTTTGATCTTCCCAGCCTGTGCTCCCTGGCCTTGTCCAGCACGATATGATAAGGCATTACCATATGGGACTTGCAGCTTATCTTGAGATTTTTAGTGTCTATACCCTTTCTCTCCAGTTCATCGAGTTCCTCTATAAGGACAGCGGGGTTAAGGACCACTCCATCCCCTATTATACAGGTCACTTCCGGGTATAATATACCTGAAGGTATCAGGTGCAGCTTGAATACATCTTTTCCTTTTATGACAGTATGGCCGGCATTGTTGCCTCCCTGAAACCTTACTACCATATCCACGTTTGACGAAAGCAGGTCTACTATCCTTCCTTTTCCTTCATCGCCCCATTGAAAACCCAGAACGGCTATGCTGGACATCTTGTTCACCTCTATTTTTCCGGCTGAATATTTTTTGACAGATTAGAGAACAGCGCATACCTCTTGTCGAACTGGAGGTTCACGCTGCCCGTGGGCCCATTCCTGTGCTTGGCTATTATCAGTTCCGCCTGCCCCTTTTTGCTGGACTGTTCATCATAGTATTCATCCCTGTAGATAAATGCCACCATATCAGCATCCTGTTCGATGGATCCGGATTCCCTCAAGTCTGACAGCTGGGGCCTCTTCTTTTCCCTTTTTTCCACTTCCCTGGAAAGCTGGGATACGGCTATTACCGGTATATCCAGCTCCTTGGCGATACTCTTAAGGTTTTGCGAGATCTCGGTTATCTCCAGCACCTTATTGCCTCTGTAATTGCTGGTAGACTGCATCAGCTGCAGGTAATCCACGATCAGCAGTTTTATGCCATAGGTCGATGCCATCATCCTGGCCCTGGACCTGAGATCCATTACCGTAAGAAAGGCGGAATCATCAATATAGATCTTGCACTCTGCCAGCTTTTCTATGGCGCTGGCCAGCCTGGTCCATTCATTCTCCCTTATTTTCCCGTCCCTCAGCCTCTGCAGGTCTATCCTGGACTGGGCGCTCATAAGCCTCTGCGCTACCTGCTGCTTGGACATCTCCAGGGAAAATACAGCCATCGGTATCTTTTCCTTAAGGGCAATGTTTTTGGCCATACCCAGTATAAAAGCAGTCTTTCCCATGCCTGGCCTGGCAGCTATTACCACCATATCGGAATTGTGGAGCCCGGAACAGTAATGGTCAAAATCTGCAAAGCCTGTGGGTATGCCTGATATGTCTGCACCTGACTCATGCAGCATCTCCACCTGTTCATATACCTCAGATACTATATCCTTCATCACTGATACAGCATTCCGGCTGCTGCCTTCATTAAGGTCTTTATATATGGAAAATATCAACTCCTGGGCCCTGTCTACTGTTGCCGGCAGGTCCTCGGGCACCTCATATCCCATGGTGGCGATCTCGGTAGCAGCATAGATCAGCTTCCTGAGGATGGAATGACTCCTGACTATCCTGGCATAATACTGTGAATTTGCCGCCAGCGGGATATTGCTTATAAGGGAGTGGATGAATGTCTTGCCGCCCACCTCTTCCAGCTGGCCCTTTTTTTTGAGGCAGTCGGCTATGGTTATGGGATCCAGCGGCTCCCCCCTGGTATACATATCCATCACAGCATCGAATATCATCTGGTTTGAACTGCGATAAAAATCTTCAGTTTTTACGATCTGGAGTATTGAAGCTACAGAATCCCTGGATATTAGCATCGACCCCAGCAGTGATTCCTCTGCTTCTATATTGTATGGCGGTATGCGCTGGAACCTGCTGGTGTCCAGGGGCTTGAGTCGGCTGTCATTTTTTAATTTATCCTGCATGGATTTAAAGATCCTGCTTACTTATCATCACCTTTGTCTTCAGCTTCGCCTGCACTTTTTTTATCTTTCCCTACGGCTTTTTCCCCAGCCTCCGGTTTTTCTCTCTGTCCCTCTTTCCCTGCTTCAGCCTCTATGCCGGCATCTATCTTCTGGCTCTCGATCTCCCGGGCTGCTTCCTTCTCCTTCTGGTGGGCAGCGATCAAGGCTTTGGATTCCTCGTCGGGCTCTACCACCACTTTTATGGACGCCTTTATCTCTTTATACAGCTTGACATCCACATCATATTCCCCCAGCTCCTTTATATGTTCGGCAAGATCGATCTTCTTCCTGTCTAACTCCAGGCCTTTTTCTTCCAATACTTTCTCAGAGAGGTCTTTATTGGTTATGGAACCGTATAATTTGCCTTCCTCTCCAGTCTTGACAATAAATTTAAGCTCAAGGCCTTCCAGTCCCCCGGCAATCTTTTTGGCTTCCTCAATATTTTTGGCTTCCACTTTAAGGGCTGCCTTTTTTACCAGTTTCATCTGGTTTATGTTCCCGCCGGTTGCTAAAAGGGCAATGCCCTGGGGAATAAGGAAATTATTGGCATAGCCTGCCTTTACTTCTACCACATCTCCCACATCGCCCAGGTTTTCCTGGTATTTCTTAATTATTACTTTCAATTCTTCCTCCTGTATCTATATCATATCCAGTTTTTTATGTTACTGATCTCTTTTAAGTCTTCTAAAATTAGCCCATATATCTATCAGTCCCAAAAGCGGGAACACAAACAGGGCTGCGGCAAAAAAGAACCATAATATGGCAATTATCACGACTCTGGCCAGAAGGCCAAGCCTGAACCTGGCAAATATGCCCCACAGCACTGAGATACCCAGGACTGCATAAAGAAAGCCGAATACTATTACCAGGTTAAAACCTATCACATCCGCCGCCTGGTCTGCAAGTGCCTTGCTTCCGTCGACAGTCTCTCCCATTTCCGGTATCAAAACCAGTATCAGCCCTATTATGATCCCCCAGACATAATACCAGGGAAGGTCCCAGGCGATAAAAGGCTTAAAAGGCTTTATGTATATCTGGTTCCGCCTGTATATATTTGCAGAAAACAGGTAGTTTGCCAGGCTGACGACACCAAAGGAGACTGCAAGTATCCCCGGCAGTATCCTGGGAAGGAACCTCATGACAGACTGGGTCTGGGAGATCACGGCATCCAGGTCTGTCCGGTCTATCATCATAAGCCGGGCATAACTGGAAAACAGGGGGTCCTCCCCCATACTGTCTATGTATGAATTATAGGCACCGGATATGCCAGAAAGGGCGCCGGGACCGTAAAACAATACATAAAGCACAAGGTACAGCACTACTGCTCCCGCAAAGGCCGCAAATACAGCTCCTATGGTCTTCCATGCCGGCCATTTCTTCTCAACCGCATATTTGTGGCTGAAAGCTGCTGCTATTATCAGGGCCATTATAACCGGCGGCAGTATATAGCCGAAAAGGAAAAGTACCAGGCATGATACCCCCGCGCATATGATACCGTCCCTTACCCTTTTCTTTATAAACAGAAGAGATGCCGGGACCGGCAGCAGCGCCGCTCCCAGAAGTCCCAGGCCCGGTATCAGCAGGGAAGCTGCCAGAGCCATAAATGTCAGCAGGATGAACAGTCCCAGATTGAACTTTTTTGTCTTTATCCCGCTTAAGTTATCAAAGGGCATATTTTAATGATCAAAAATTATCTTTTATAAAAAGGTATCAAAGCCATGACCCTGGCCCTCTTTATGGCCAGCGCCACTTTTTTCTGGTGCTGCACGCAGTTTCCCGAAGACCTCCTGGGCCTTATCTTGCCTTTATCGGAGATATATCTTTCCAGCATGCCGGTATTCTTGTAATCGATAGTGTCAATATTTTCTTTACAGAAATAGCAGTATCTCTTCCTCTGCCTCAGGCTGTCCCGGGCAGGCTTTCTTTCGATATTATTTCTTTTCCTTGCCAAATGTCTACTCCTTTGATCTTTCTTAAAAACTAAAACGGTATATCTTCATCAGTAAAATCTACTTCGTCACCCTGGTCGCGGGGCGAGGTGACTCCGCCATTATCCAGTCTGGGATTTTTATCCAGTTTGCAGCTGGCAAACTCCAGGCTGGGGGCTATCACATTGGCCACGATCTTTACCGTGGACCTCTTCTGCCCTTCCTTATCTTCCCAGCTGTCCTGGGACAGCCTTCCTGAGACCAGCACCCGGTCCCCTTTTGACAGGCTCTCGGCACAGTTCTCAGCCAGCTTGTACCAGGCAGTTACATTAAAGAAATCCGCCTCGGTCTCCCATTCACCGCTATTCTTGTTCTGGACATTCCTGTTCACTGCCAGTCCGAAATTGACCACCGCTGTCCCGCTGGGGGTAAAACGCAGTTCAGGATCCCTGGTAATATTGCCCAGTATGGTTATATTATTGACTCCAAAAGCCATGGCATCACCTTCCCGGCTAAAAAGATTGACATTATTGTTCGGTTTTTACCACCATATGTCTCAGGACACTGTCATTGATACGGTTGATACGGTCCAGTTCAGGTATCACATCACTGGTGCCCTTGAAGTAGACAATAGTGTAAAAACCATTGTCCTGTTTTTTGATTTGATATGCGAGTTTCTTCACGCCCCACTTATCGATCTTTATGATCTCGCATTTTTCTTTCTCTAGAAGCGTGGTCTGCTTCTCTATTTCCTTGTCTATCTTATCTTCTTCTAGCGAAGCGTCAAAGATAATGGCCAGCTCATAGTCTTTCAAGTAACTATCCTCCTCTGGACTAATTAATAAAATTAGGTCCTGCCCCCGGGCAGAACAGAAAGATGAATATATAATTTAGTTTTTACAACTTATATCATCAATAGCGATATTATAACAGATGAGACTAATAATCAATGATTTCTGTTATTTATCAGCCTGATTATTTTTATTCCTCAAGCTGCTGTATATCTTTATCACCTTATCCTCGCTGTCGTCATAGACCGGCTTCAAATGGCCGGTGTAGTTGATAGCCGATATATAGGGAAAGCCCTTATCGATGACGGCAATATTTATGGCCCCCTGCCTCTGTATGATGGATTTCCACCTGTCAAGGGGTATCTGGAGCCAGTGCACCAGAAGCGACAATATGACTCCTCCATGAGTGGAAACCGCTACACTGGACCCATCGCTGTTCCCGGCCACGATAAGGTCAATAGCGGCAGTAGCCCTGTCCGTAAGCTCCTGGAAATTCTCCCCGCCGGTAGGGCGGTTCCGGTATGGATCATCCAGCCATTTCTGGTAGTCGCTGTTATAAGTGCTGTTTATCTCTTCAAACTTCATGCCCTCCCATTTCCCGAAATCCATCTCCTTTAAGTCCTGCATGACTTTTATGTCCAGCCCCCTCCTCCGGTTTATGATCCTGGCAGTCTCCATGGTCCTGGAAAGAGGGCTGCTGTATATATTGGAAAATTCTACCCGGGAAAGGTATTTTGCCGCCAGCCCGGCCTGCCTTATGCCGGTAGAGTTCAGTTCTATGTCCTGGTCGCCCTGGTACCTCCCCTCGACATTCCAGCTGGTCTGGCCGTGCCTTATCAAAAATAGTTTTATACCCATTTACCCCAACCTAAAATTATTAAAACATGCTGTATTTATATATTAAAATAGAGATAAAATAAACATCCCCGGGCCAAAACAGCAGAAATAATAGAAAATAATTATACCAACTAAAGCATAAATTTTGTAGAATATCACAAGGATAGATATAAAAGTATGCCGGAGGACGCCATCAGACAAAGACCTTATATATTTATATGGATAGCGGTTTTTCTGGTCATATCCATGGCCATTCTGTCTTCCTGCACCAGGTCAGTCACCCTGTATTTTGCTTCCGTGGAGGACAATGAGTTTTACCTGGTTCCAGAGACCCGGGATATAGGTGGCCGGGAAAACATATATGCGGAGACAGTCCGCCAGCTCATAGCAGGGCCGGAGGATGAAGACCTATACCCCACCCTGCCTTCATCTACTGCCGTCAACTCGGTCACAGTGTCAGAGGGTCTGGCAACAGTCGATTTCGGTATCAGTATAATTTCCGATTTTGATGAAATACCCCACAGCTCAGCCACAGAGACACTGGCTATATATTCAATTGTAAATACGCTTACCGCTTTCGAGGAGATAGACAGGGTAAGGATAACCATTGAAGGCGCCGAAAGCGGCCAGGTGGAAGGCTTCTATGTGGAAGACTTCTGGGGCCATATAGGCATTTATGAAGAATTCACCAGAAATGAAGAGATAATAAAGGATGAATAGGAAGCATTCAGTAGATGATTATTTCCAGCCGGCCGGGAAAGAGGCCGGCAATCAAAAAAGAATAGGCTGGTTCTGCACCTATGTTCCAGAAGAGATCATACTTGCCGGGGGTTTTGAGCCTGTCAGGCTGATGGGGGAAAAGAGGCTCAGGACATCAGAGAGTTATTTCCCCATTAACTTCTGCCCTTATCTCAAGTCCGGATGGGAATCACTTATGGGTCCCCGGGAAAGACTGGCTGCAGCTGTCTTTACCAATTCCTGTGACGGCATGAGGAGGCTTTATGATATGGCAGAATATTATCTTCAGGATACTCCCCTGTTTATGCTGGATGTACCCCGCAATACCTATCCGGATTCTGTGGATTTCTACAGCCTTCAGCTGAAAAAGATGCTCAGGTTTATGGAAGAGCTTAAGGGCAGCAGCATAGAAGAAGATGACCTCTTGTATTCGGCAGAGATATGCGACCGGAAAAGGATCAGGCTGCAGGAATTGAGTGGATCATTCTTCCGGGAAGGCGGGGCCATTGATATACCGGATTATTACCGGCTCATGGAGCTTTCAGCCACTGCCGGTACAGAAACTTTTCTAAAAGGCCTGGATGATCTTAAGGATAATATGGCAACAGCAGGCAATGATAACAGCGGCCCCAGGGTCATGATAGTTGGAAATTTCATCACCGAAGAAAAGCTGTGGCATATGTTCAGTGAGCTTGATATGAAGATAGCCGCTGATGATCTCTGCATATCCAGCCGGTATTATGAGAATACCGTGGGAGCAGGCAGAGGCTGCAGCCGGAAGGATATGCTGGACCTCCTGGCAAAAAGGTACCTGCGCAAGCCGGCCTGCATGCGTATGGCCGATACCGGAGCAAAGCTGGAAGAGATAAAAGCAAAGGTGCGGGACAGGGGCATACAGGGAGTGATCTTCATAAGCCTCAAATTCTGCGACACCATGCTCTATTCATTCCCCCTGGTAAGGAAAGAGATGGCAGAGATGAAGATACCTGTCCTTTATCTTGAAATAGAATATAATAATTTTTCTGAAGGCCAGTTAAAGACCCGTACCCAGGCCTTCCTGGAGATGCTATAGGCAGGGATACATATGGGAGTAAAGGAAAAGATAAAGACTAATATCAGGAGAAACCTAAACCGGGACTACCTCAGGAGGCTGCTGGGGATCCTGGCCAGGAAACCTGTACTCTATGCTTATGGGACTACATTTTCTTCCTATTCAGACAAATACCTGAATATCTTTACCATTGAGAATATAAGGGACTCGTATGATGCCAGAAAGCCGGTGGTTTTCGGCTCGCTTTTTCTTCCCTATGAGCTGTTCCATGCCCTGGGGACAGTACCTTTCCTGCCTGAAGTCATGGCCGGTTTTACGGCAGGGCTGGGACTGGCCGACCAGACCCTGAAGAAGGCGTCCTCCAGCTGGTATTCCCAGGACCTTTGCACATTCCACCGGAGTGCTTCGGGAGCGGTAGAGATGGACCTCTTTCCAGATCCGGCATTTATCGTATGCACCAATCTTGCCTGCGATGCAGCCCAGAAATCCTTTTATCATTATGCTGTGACCTATGGGATCGAAAAAAAATACCATCTCCTGGATGTACCCTATGACAATGACCGGGATTCGATAAAATACCTTGCCGGCCAGCTTGAGCGCCTGGCAGGATCCATAAGCAGGGACACCGGACAGGAGATAGACAGGGAGAGATTCGCCCGGACCATAGAGCTTTCCAACCAGTTCCGGGAATATGCATTAAAGATAAATGATATAAGGAGAAGGCTTACCCTGTATCCCCAAAACTTTAACGGGCTTAATCTCATACTTCCTTTCCACGGCCTGGCGGGAACGGAAAATGCAGTCAGGCTTTACCGCAGCATATACAGGGAGCTGAAAGACCTTCTACGGGAACAGGAAAAGAAGGGACAGGGAAAAATGCCCAAAAAGATATTATGGATGCACCTTAAACCATATTACAGGACCGAGATATTCGATTTGATAAAGGACGGCGGCTGCATAGTGGCCGCCGAAGAGATCAATAATGTATATTGGCCCCGGCTGGATCCGGAAAAGCCGTTTGAAAGCCTGGCCTTAAAGATGCTTTCCCATCCCCTGACAGGAAAGGCTTCCAACCGCATAAAAGCCCTGGGAGAGATGATAGACAGCCACGGCATAGACGGCGGCATACTGTTTACCCACTGGGGCTGCCGCCAGAGCAATGGAAGCACCAGGCTCATAAAAGATTTCTTCAGGTCCAAAAAGATCCCGGTACTGGTGCTGGACGGGGATTGCGTAGACAGGACAAATTCATCAGAGGGCCAGATAAAGACCAGGCTCCAGGGTTTTATAGAGATATTAAGATAGTTGGACGGAAAGGAAAGAGATGTATGCATGCGGGATAGATATAGGCTCGGTATCAACAGAGGTAGTTCTGCTGGAGGGCAGCGGAAAAGATGATGCCAGGCTAAGCTCCTATATTATCGCCCCTACCGGCGCCAACAGCAAGGCGGCAGCGGAAAAGGCCCTGGAAAAGGCGTGTCAGGAGTCAGGCATAGACCGGGGAGCCATAGGGGCCGTAGTGGCCACCGGGTACGGCCGCATAAATGTGCCTTTTGCCGATAAGAACATCACCGAGATCAGCTGCCATGCCCGGGGAGCCGTATCGGCTTTTGCCGATACCAGGACAGTTATCGATATCGGGGGACAGGACAGCAAGGTCATAAAGCTGGAAGACGGCAATCCTATAGATTTTCTCATGAACGATAAATGCGCTGCCGGGACGGGAAGATTCCTGGAAGTAATGGCCCGGGCCCTGGAAATAGACCTGGAGAATTTTGCCGATATATTCCTTTCCACTGAAGGCCATGTGGATATATCATCTACCTGTACTGTATTTGCTGAATCTGAGATAGTATCCCTCATAGGCAGGGGTGTCGACAAGAATAAGATAATAAGGGGCCTGATCTATTCCATAGTATCGAAGATAAATTCCATGGTGGGCCGCGTGGGGCTGGAAGAACCGGTATGCATGACCGGAGGGGTGGCAAAGAACCTGGGAGTGGTAAAAGCCCTGGAGGAAAAGCTGGAAGTCAGTATAAATATACCGGAGGAGCCCCAGATAGCAGGCGCCCTGGGGGCAGCCTATCTGGCACTGGACCTGGGATGAGATGATTTTTTGTCATAACTCTTGATTATGCCTGCCGCAGCCTGGAGCTGGTCTTCCTTCTCCGGGACCCTGCCTTCCATCTTCATAAAAAAGACCCTGTCCAGGGTCTTTTTAAAGGCTGGCGACGGCCTGTAACCCATCTTTTTCAGGTCTTCACCGCCTATCTCCAGTCTGGTATTTACCAGCCTGGTATAATACCTTTCAATATTCTTTGCATACCGGCCGCCCCGGCTGTGGCATATGGCCAGGAGTTCGCCCGGGTATTTCCTGGCTCTATTATACAGGGTCTTATCCTTTACCGTTGTTCCCAGCTTCCTCAGGGCATCTGACAAACCTGATGCCGTATTCCTTATGACTGTCATGTCTTTTTTCCTTATCTTCATCCTGAGGCACCAGGATTCAATACTTCGGGCATTCTTTTTCCCCAGCATCATGGCCAGGATAAGCCTCCATTCCAGCATATCCTCCCGGTTAAAAGCCTTCAATCTCTTAAGAGAATCAAGGGCCTTCTGCATGGCGGAAGTATTTTTCCTGTCCATTTTGATATCTATTCCTATCTTTGAAAGCGCTCCCAGTCCGTAAAGCCTGCTGACGGCCTTTATGGGTTTTTCCTCGCTCAGTATATATATAAGCTCATCCCTTATCCTTACTCCCGTCAGCCGGGAGACTATGTCCATATCGACCGCATTCCTGGCCAGGGCTTCAGTATGCTTATCCATCCTGAAGCCAAGTCTGTTCTCAAAACGCACTGCCCTGAAAATACGGGTAGGGTCCTCGACAAAGCTCATCTTGTGCAGTACTCTTATCCTCCTGTTCTTAAGATCCCGGCTTCCCCCGAAAAAATCGAGGATCTCCCCGAAATTCTTGCGGTTGAGCGAGATCGCCAGGGTGTTTATAGTAAAGTCCCGCCGCGCCAGGTCCTGCTTGATGCTTCCCGACTCCACGCTGGGAAGCTGTGCCGGCTCATGGTAGTACTCTACCCTGGAAGTGGCTATATCTATATGCAGCCCGTTTTTTAAGACCAGCACTGAGGTCATGAATTTTTTATGTGTCTCCAGCCTGGCATCCAGTCGGCGGGCAAGTCTTCTTCCCAGTTCTATACCGTCTCCATCCACTACTATATCTATATCATAATTGGGGATCCTGAGCAGCACATCCCTTACTATACCACCCACCAGGTAGGTGTTTACCTTCATGCTCCTGGATACGGCTGATATTATCCTGAAGAGATCCCTGATACCGGCGGGAAAGAATTCCATGGATGGCCCATAAGACCTGCCGTGAAGATATCTCAGGATGTCTTTCCTGGTGATTATTCCTATTATTTTCTTTTTTTTGACTATGGGTACCCTGCCTATACCATTATTTATCATGAGTTCCTGGATATGATCAATACTTGAATTTGGCCCCGCCTTTATGGTGCTGTGGGACCTGAATCCCTTTACCGGGGCATGTGAAAGCCCGTGCTTTATAGCCCTGTCCACATCTTTCCTGGTTATTATCCCGGCCAGTGCCCCTTCCTGGTCCACTATGGGAATGCCTGAATGGCCGAAGGTCCTCAGTATCCTGTCGACCTGGCTTATGGTCTCATCCTGGGATATGGTCCTCACCGGATAGGACATTATGTCAGAAGCCTGGAGAGGTTTCCTGATATTTTTTTTAAGCGATCTCCTGATCCTTTCCTCTATTTCGCCAAAATCAAGGTCATCTATGACCGCAGAGGCTGCCTGGGGATGTCCTCCCCCTCCCACTGCTGCCAGTATTTTTGATACATCTACTTCCACATCATCGCTCCTGGCGACAGCATAGGTCTTTTCCTTCATCTTCACCCAGCAGAATACGATGCTTACTTCCTCTATCTGAGAAAGTTTCCGGGTGAGCACCGATAATCCCTCCACATAGTCCGGCATAACCGCAGTTGAGATTATTACCTCGGTCTCATTTACCCTGAACTTGCGCGAGTTCATTATCAGCTTTTCCAGAAGCTGGTGCTGCATGGGAGTAAGGGAGAGGTTAAGGAATTTAAGCACCACAAACAGGTTTGCATCTTTTTCCATGAGGTATGCGGCTGCATCCAGATCTGCAGATGTGGTGCCGGGAAACACAAATGACCCGGTGTCCTCATATATCCCCGCCAGGAAAAAGGTGGCTTCCAGCGGCGATATGGCGATGTTTTCTTCCCTGATCTTTTCTATAAGGATGGTGGTGGCTGCTCCTGTATGGCGGGAATAGTCACGGTCTGCCCGGATGTCTTTTTCTGTCCCCATATGATGGTCATATACCACTATTTCGGTTGACGGGTCCCTTATGGCTGCTTCTGCCGGACCTGTCCTGGAAGGTATCCTGGTGTCTACCATTATGACCTTTTTTACAGAACCAAAGTCTATGTCCGAAGGTTCATGTATGGGCGGAAGCTCATCCTCATATAGTGATATGAATTTCCTGACATTTGAGTTAACAGCCGTGGGCAGCACCATCTTTGCCCGGGGATAGACCTTGCTGGCGGCTGCCATTGCCGCAAATGCATCAAAATCAGCGCTTACATGAGTGACTATTATATCCATTACAGCCCGGTACCTTATATATTATCCGGAGAGGCTTCTAAATATAACGGTCATAGCATACTATCTCATCCATGGGCTTCCTTCCCCTCCGGGAAGCCTCCCTTGCAGGATAGCCCACAGGTGTCAGGGCAACTACTTTTACCTCTTCCGGTATACCAAGGATATCCTTTACCAGCTGCTCTTTAAAGGCCCCTATCCAGCAGGTCCCCAGTCCCTGCTCCGTTGCTGCCAGCACCAGGTGTTCCAGGGCCAGGCCGATATCCACGGGATAGCTGTTCATATATCCGCCCATCCTTCCATATGCTTCCTGTTCATTGGCGCAGGCGGCAATAAGAACAGGAGCCTCCTCCAGGAAAGTCTGGTTATTGCAGGCTATGGCAAGATCTTTTATGATCTTTTTATTCTTTGCTACTACCAGTTTCCAGGGCTGAAGGTTTTTGGCGGAAGGTGCAAGCCTGAAAGCATCCAGTATATAGTTGAGCTTATCATCCTCGATCTCCCTGGATTTATATGACCTTACACTTCTCCGGGCTTCGATTATATCCATCAGGCTGGTAAATCTTCTCATTTCTATGCCTCCTCCTTATATGTGCTGTAGCAGATATATGCATATATTATCACCGGCCATTTTATTAGTAAAACTGTTTTGGAAAACATACCTGAAACCGGCACCTTGATCATCCAGGATCAGCTTGCCTCCACAGCCAGTCCATAGAGGCCTGACAGCCTGGAAGTAATACTTCCGGGTATCTCCGTACCTGTTTCATGCACATCTATTTTTCTTACCGGGATTATCCCCGCCACAGAATTAGTAAGGAATACTTCATGGGCATCGATAAGGTCCCGGTAATGGACTTTCTTTTCCCTGGCCCTTATGCTGTTTTCCCGGCAAATATCCAGTACTGCCTCCCTGGTAATACCTGCCAGTATGTTCTGGCTGAGGCCAGGCGTATATACCGTAGATCTTTTGACCATAAATATATTGGTGGTGGCCCCTTCCAGGACAAGTTTATCCCTGGTCAAAAACACCGGTTCGAAAGCACCCATTCGTTTAGCCCGGTCCTTCTCATAAAGGTTCTCGAAATAACTCATCAGCTTATGCCGGTAGACCTGTTCTCCCCGGTCCTGCCTCTTTATGGATGAAGATATAATATCCACACCGGCTGTATAATGACTTCCGGGATAGGGTTTAAGCTTTTTGGCGATTATCACCAGACTGCATCCGCTGCCGGTATTAAAATGCAGTTCTCCCATATGCCTGCCCCGGGTCACCATTATCTTTATATAGGCATCCTCTTTTTCCAGGCCGCTTTTTCCCAGAGTCCTGTATAATGCATCGGAGACCGCTTCCCTGCCGAAGCCGGGATCAAACCGCAGCGCCTTAAGGCTGCGAAACAGCCTTTCCAGGTGCCGGGAAAGCATAAATACCTTACCACCATAGCTCCTCATGGTCTCGAATAGCCCGTCACCATATAGAAATCCCCGGTCTTCTATGGATACTGCGGCCTTTGCCAGGGTATGGAACTTTCCGTTTATATATGCATGATCGGCCATGATACCTCCAGGATCAATAACCGGGCGATCCTTTTAGATCTTTGCCAGGTTTTTGCTTTTAAAAAAATTCAATGTATCCTCCAGGGCTATTCCCTTATCGAGAGTTTCCTGGTATTCCATGCGCGGGTCAGAGTCTGCCACAATACCCCCGCCCACATTATAATAGAAACATCCATCTTTTATTATAAAGGTTCTTATGACAATATTTAAGTCCATCACTGCATCCAGGGAAATATAGCCGATCGAGCCCGTATATACTCCCCTGCTGACAGTCTCCAGCTCATCTATTATCTCCATAGCCCTTATCTTGGGCGCACCGGTTATGGACCCTCCCGGAAATGATGCCTTTATTATATCAGCAATATCGATGCCGTCCTTTACTTCTCCCCTGACGGTGGATACCGAATGGAAGACCCGGGCATATTTTTCAATGACAGCATGCTCTGAGACCTTTACTGTACCGTAATAGCAGAATTTTCCCAGGTCATTCCTTTCAAGGTCTACTATCATATTAAGCTCTGCCCTGTCCTTTATGCTTTCCCTTAGATCCCGCGCATTCTTCTCATCCTCTGCCTCGTCCCTGCCCCTGGGCCTGGTACCCTTTATGGGCCGGGTCTCAATGAGATTATCCTTAAGGTACAGGAACCTTTCCGGGGATGAGCTTCCGATAGAAAACCCGGGAAACTTGAGGTATGCAGAAAAAGGCGCCGCATTTTTCTTCCTCAATACATAGTAAAGGTCCATAGGATCCACCGGGACTTCGGACTTGAACCTCTGGGAAAAATTTACCTGGTATATATCGCCGTCATGTATATATTCCCTGGTCTTTTTGACTTTTTTGAGGTATTGCCTTTTTTTGATATTGGGGGTAAGGGCCGCCCTTAAGATGGGGTCTTTATGGTATTTTTCTACTATCCCTTCCATTATGGCTGACTTGCCCCGGGGAAGGCCTTCTTCAATATCGTCCAGCTCCAGCAGGGCTCTGTCCACCATCTTTTCATCATCCTCTGCCGGCCGGATCATGTCCTCTTCTCCCAGGATCTCAGAAAGCCTGCCGCAGCCTTCTATATCAAAATAACTGCGCATAAAATACCATTTGCGCCTGTGATGGTCATATGCCAGGAGCCTGGTGTAGAAGCCGAAATAAATAAGGGGGATACCCAGGTCATCTTCCGTGGTATGGGGAAGCTTTTCCAGGTGATCCTTGAGGTCGTAGGAAAAATAACCCATAAAACCGCCAATAAGGTCAGGCATGCCGGGATCGGCATATTTTTCCCCGGCACCTATCTCCCTTAAGCCTTCCTCTCCATGCTTTATTATCCGTATATCCGGCTTTTTATCCCTGGTCCCATACCGGACCAGACCGTTTACATATCGGCGGAAAAAACCCAGCGGGTCCCGGTAGGAAATAGTCCTTATATCTCTGGCCAGGTTTATGAACTCATTTTCCAGGCCGCTGCTTTTTAACACCAGTGAAGGATCCCAGCCCATATAGGAAAACCTGGAGTATTTATCGGGGTGAAGGCTGCTGTCCAGGAAACAAAGGTAAGGCTTTTCTTTCAGGTGATAGGCCATATCCTGGGGTGAAAGCCCTATCCCGGCTTCTGTTATTATACAGGTGGTTCTCATAGGTCAATAAAGTTTTTAAGGATCTTCATGCCGCAGGGTGTCAAAAATGACTCAGGATGGAACTGGATGCCTTCCAGGGGGAAATCCCGGTGCCTTACCCCCATCACAATGCCGTTACCGGTCTCTGCTGATATTTCCAGGAAATCAGGCAGGGTTCCGGCTTTGATTATAAGGGAATGGTACCTGGCGGCAGTAAACGGGTTTTCAATACCGGCAAATATGGTCTTCCCGTCATGCCTTATCTCGGATGTCTTTCCATGTACAACGGTCCCGGAGTTCACAATCCGTGCCCCGAAGACTTCGCCTATAGACTGATGTCCCAGGCATACTCCCAGGATAGGTATGTCCCTGTGGAATCTTTCTATGAGGTCTTTGGATATGCCGGCATCAGCAGGCCTGCCCGGACCCGGAGATATGACTATCTTTCCCGGCCTCATATCATCTATCTCATCCAGCGTGATGCGGTCGTTTCTCCTGACCTTTATAGTCTCACCCAGTATTCCCAGGTACTGGACCAGGTTGAAAGTGAAAGAGTCATAATTGTCTATCATCAATATATCTATTTTTTTATTCTTTACTGCTGACTTCATATAAACCTTTCCGCCATAGTTAAAGATTATATTGAAATATGGTAAAAATCACAAAAGAAATCAGCCCGATCTCACCCGGATGCAGACAGATAGATTGCAGCCACATCATATTTTTCCTATTGCAGGAACCGGGATTAATGCTAGAATATCTTGAACGAAAATTTTGATCCAATTTATTGATGATATCAGTAGAAAACCTGACAAAAAAATTTGAGACAGTCACTGCAGTAAAGGATGTCTCTTTTAATATTGATGAAGGCGAGATATTCGGTTTCCTGGGCCCCAATGGAGCCGGTAAGACGACTACCATCAGGATGCTTTCCATCCTTATCGGACCCACATCGGGAAAAATTTCCATAGACGGAAAAGACCCCCTGAAAGACGGGGCCTATATAAGGTCCATAATAGGGCTTCTAACCGAATCCCCCGGGCTCTATGATAAGATCTCTGCCTATGCCAACCTTGATTATTTTTCCAGTTTCTATGATATGCCTGATGAAGAAAGAAAGAAAAACATAGAAAAATATCTCAGGATGTTCGGACTCTGGGAGAGGAAAGATGACCTTGCAGGGACCTACTCCAAAGGCATGAAGCAGAAACTGGCCCTTTGCCGGGCTCTGGTACATGGACCAAAGATACTTTTTTTAGATGAGCCCACAGCCGGCCTGGATCCTGCCAGCGCCCATATGGTAAGAAGCTTTATAGAAAGCCTTAAACGGGAAAATATCACCGTTTTTTTATGTACCCACAATCTTACTGAAGCTTCCTCCCTTTCAGACAGGGTGTGTTTTATAAAGCAGAAGATAATAAAGATAGCTTCCTTAAGCGAACTGCAGGCCCATGACAAGAATAAAAGGGTGGAGATAGTATTGAAGCAGGATGCTGACAGATACAGGGAACTCCTCCGGAGTATTTCCGGAGTCAATAGCGTAGACATAAAGGATAATACCGCATCCGTATTTGTGGAAAAACCAGCCCAGACCAATCCGGAGATAATAAGGCAGATGGTAAATAATAATGCCGAGATCCTGTATGTAAACCAGGTAAAGGCCTCGCTGGAAGACATATACCTTGAGCTTATAAAGGATGAAGAGACCGGATGAAGAATGCAATACTGATATTTAAAAAAGAAATAAGGGAGATCATAAGGAATAAGAATATCTGGCTGCCTATCTTTATAATAACCGTGATATTCTCCATTGCCATGCCCCTTATTTTCTCTATGATAAGCGGTTCCATCTTTGAGGACGAGGATACTTTAAAGTTCATTGATAAAGTTTTCGGTGATGTCGAAAATCCGGAAAGGGTATTTGTAGACTTTATCATAAAACAGTTCCTGGTATTTTTACTCATGATACCGGCCATGGTCCCCAGCCTCATAGCCCCGGCTTCAGTACTTATGGAAAAGGAGAACAGCACCCTGGAGCCGCTCCTGGCCACACCCATAAGGACCAGGGAGCTGCTTCTGGGCAAGGCCCTGACTGCCATGATCCCGGCATTTATAATATCAACGGCCAATTTCCTTATACTTACACTGGTATTTGATATAGTCATCTATAACCGGATGGGCTATATTCCCCTGCCCACAGCTGAATGGCTGGTGGTAGCATTTATCTTAAGTCCCATACTGTCATTCCTGCTTACCATGATAAGCGTCATAGTATCTTCCAGGTCAACCGACATAAGGTCAGCCCAGGGAATAGGTTCGGTTATAATACTGCCCATCTACCTGATAATTGGGCTGCAGATAGCAGGTTTCTTCCTGATAAATATCGTATATCTCCTGCTGGCATGCCTGGTATTTTTTATCTTCTGTCCTATACTGCTAAAAATCGCAGTAAGGATCTTTGACAGGGAGAACATACTTACCAGATGGAAGATGAAGGCATAA
>CAYPXQ010000130.1:0-1710 GCA_964414685.1 uncultured Actinomycetota bacterium | reverse complement strand
AAACTGCGGCCGCCCGTCAGTCTTTGTTCATCTGTGCAGCTTTCTACTTCGATTTTCTTTGTACGGGTATTTACCAGAAGTAAATTATTCATGACTGTGTACCAACGATTTCCTTAATATCTTTTTCTTTTAAAAGTGCCTTTATCTGTTCCAGGATGTAACTGTCTAATTCCACACCTTCTTTAAGATTTTCCAGCTCCCTTTCAACCTCTATCTCTCCGGGCATATAGATAGTATTATTTCCGCTGGCTTTTTTAGATGATTTGATCTGACCTACATATTCTTCCAGAAGATCCTTAAACCTTTCTTCAGGCATAAATCTTTTTATATCTACAGCCATAGTCATTATGCCTACACCGGTGGGACCCAGAGGCTTGTGGAAAGTCTTTATTGCTTTGCCATAGCTTGATCCTGATAGAAGCCCGCATATAATATCGATAAATAATGCCATGCCGTAACCCTTGGGTCCCCCTATGGGCAGAAGGCTTCCTTCCAGGGCAGAAGCGGGATCGGTGGTGGGATTCCCTTCTTTGTCTATGGCCCACCCCGCGGGTATTTTTTCTTTCACTGCATTTGCATATCTAATCTTTCCCCGTGCTACTATGCTGGTAGACATATCCAGCACTATGGGGCTGTTTTCTCCCCGGGGCACTGCAACTGAAAAAGGATTGGTGCCAAAGAAAGCCTCCACTCCTCCCCAGGGAGCCATGGCCGAAGCGGAGTTTGACATGCAAAAACCTATCATCCCCTCATCAGCAGCCATTGACGAATAATATGAAAGGATGCCTATATGATTGGTGTTCCTGGTAAGGGTAAGCCCCAGGCCAAACTTCTTTGCCTTATCTATGGCTGACTGCATGCTTTTAGCTGCCGCAAACTGGCCCAGGCCGTTTCCCCCGTCCATATGTGTTATACCACCATCATCGTTTAATACCTTTAATTCTGTTGGTATATCTATGAGACCGCCATTGATCCTTTCTATTGCTATAGGAAGGAATTTGAGTCCATGCGTTTTTATGCCTCTCATCTCGGCAGCAACCAGTATATCTGCTACGATTTCCGATTCTTCCGGTGCGGCACCATGTGATACAAGGATCTCTTCGGCAGTCTTTTTAAGCTCCGCTTCTTTTATTTTCACTGCTAGTCCTCCACCATGCCCAGGCTTTCAAATACATTATCCAGCTTGTTGAGCTCTACGCTTGTGATGCCTTTTTTTAATTTTGATTCCTTGTCTATTTCATTCTCGATTCTTTTCTTTGATGCCTCCAGGACCTTCTCTATGTCAGTTGCGGGGATCGCCACCAATCCGTCCGCATCTCCCAGTATGAGGTCGCCGGGATTTATGAGTACATCCCCAAAGATAAGGGGGTGGTTGATAAGACCGGGGTTCTTCTTGGTGGTACCCCTCATGCAGGTGCCCCTGCAGAATACGGGAAATCCCATCTCCAGTATCTCTTCGCTGTCTCTAATGCAGCCGTCTATTACCAGGCCTGCTATTTTCCTGCTTACTGCAGAGGTGCTCATAAGTCCTCCCCAGTATCCAAAGTCTGCACAGCCGTCGGTAGAGGCGATTATCACATCGCCTTCCCGGGCTATGGCAATGGCCTTATGGAGCATAAGGTTATCCCTGGGGAAACACTTTACTGTAAGAGCTGTCCCCAGGATCTTCACGTCACCCCTCAATGGCTTTATATTGGGGCTGATCGAACC
>CAYPXQ010000129.1:0-2889 GCA_964414685.1 uncultured Actinomycetota bacterium | reverse complement strand
GCGGGAACTGACCTTGGAAGAAGAGACAAGACGTTTTAACATCAAGCATCTCCTGGTCATCATAATAGTCCTGGTCATAGCCCTGGCAGTGGTTATAAGTATAAGGGGATTTTCATTCCAGAAGGAATATGGACCCGGTCCGGGCCTTGCCGCCTCCCTTCCCAGGTTCAGGCTGATAGACATGGATTCCCTGGGAATAAAGACAGACGAAGATAATGACGGCATAAATGACCAGGAAGATATATTGATGGGAGCCAAAAAACAGCTGGTAAACCCGGCAGTAAATATCTTTACCCTGGGCGGCGGGGAACCCAATTACTATGCCGGAGGCGACCCCCCGGCAGACATGGCCATAAGCACTGATATCATTGCCAGGGCATTCCTGGAAGCAGGATTTATATTAAAAGAACTGGTGGATGAGGACATAGCCAGTAATTTTGATAAATATCCGCTGCGCAAGAACTGGGGGCAGACTGCCACCGACCCCAATATCGACTACCGAAGGATACAGAACCTGGAGATATTCTTTTCCCGGAATGCCGTTGCCCTGGGGACAATATTTAACAGAAGCGGCGGGTCCGGCCTGGGATCATGGTATCCGGGAGACATCCTGTTCCTCGACATGGATGATGACGGTTTTACTGATTGCGCAGCTATAATATCAGATACCACCACCAGGGAGGGCATACCCAAAGTTATATATAATTATATAGAGCCCGGCCATACGGTGGAGGAAGATATGCTGGGAATAAAGACAATAACAGGCCATTACAGGTATCCTTTACCTTAAACAGTATCCGTTCTGTATGTGATCATATAAATCTAAAAGGATATTTCCAACGCTCATCATTTTAAATTAATATATGAAGGTCATCTCTTCAGCCGCTTGACCAGGTTATCAATGAATAATCTTATCCGGGGCCAGAATCCCTCGCTGAATTTCTTTGAAAAATCATCCGCGGCATAGGAAAGGCCTATATTATCCCCGTATTTTTCCCTCAGGTAATACTTGTGGGCATTTATCCATACATACAGGTCTGACTTGGTACGGTTGGGGAAGTGTTCTATTATCCCGTAACTATCTATGACATCGATAGAGGGGAGATAGACATTATCATACCAGTCCAGGGCGGCATCCTCAAAGCTGTAGTGCTTCCTGCCGTTGCCCGCATGGTTGTTAAGATAATGCATATGGTCATTTATCCTCTCCAGCAGGAAATCATATTTACCCGGTATGGTAAGCCTTATCTTTATATCAGGCCTATTCTCCCGGAGTTTTGTGACTTCCATGAACTTTTCCCTCTCAGAAAGGATGAACATATCCTTGGGATCCATATCCCTGGTCACCGGGATCCTGGTCCTGAACTCCGTTACTTCGGCATCTATATAGGCGACCCCCATCCTTTTGGCCACGCTTACCCTGTGGTTGCCGTCCAGGACGAAATAGATATCCCCCACCTTGTACAGCTTTACCGCGGGCAGTATGATATCATTCCTGTAGGCGGCATATATATTAGACCAGCGGTGTTCCATATGGGCTTTCCTGGGTAAAAAATACTGGTCAAAGTCCTTATAGCGGTCTATGCTTCCCACTATATCGTCTACCCTGACTGCCCGCATGCCCAGGTAATGCTGGTTATGCAGTTCCAGCCCCTTATTTACTTCTTCAAAGGAAAGGAGCCTGTTGGGCCTTTCCCGGCTGAAGAATTTTAGATTGTTAAGAAGGGACCTGAATCTTGCTGATTCAAACTGGTTCCTTCCTTCTGCCCTGTAATCAGGCATTTTATCCCCGTCTTTCTTACCAGGAGATCTCTGGCTTCTTATAAAATATAGTTAAAAAATCCATTAAAGACAATTTAAAAAAAAAGAACAAATAACAGCCTGTCATATCTCCAGGACCTGGAAACCATAGACATTTACTATTTTTGTCCCGTTTATCCTTGTCATCCATTCATAATCGCAGCCGTAATAATGGATATGTCCATGCAGGTGGTATTTGGGCCTGTAGTTCTTTATAAAGCTGTTAAAGCATTTAAATCCCCGGTGGCAGAGGTCATCTTCATCATGTATGCCCAGGGGAGGCGCATGGGTCACCAGTATATCCACATATCTTTTCTTAAACAGCCTGTTGGCATAAAGCCTGGGTCTTAACCTGTTTATCTTCATGCACATCTCAAAATCCGAGTACTGGTATTCGCCCGGCCTGTATCTCATGGAACCCTCTAATCCGGCAATAAGGATGCCTTTATGCTCCACTATGCGGTTATCAATATTTATACATCCTTCCGGACCGCCGGTCTTTTTACCGGTTTCAGTATAGACCGTATCCCGGTGATGATTGCCGAAGACATAATAAAGAGGTTTGTTAAGTACAGTGACTATGAACTCCAGATAGCTGTTGGGAAGATCTCCGCAGGATATGATCAGATCTATATCGGCCATCCGCTCCTGAATGGATGGAGTATAGATTATATCGACTATCTTGTCGCTGACCGCCAGTATCTTCATATAGTCCTGACTGTAGTATTAAAATAATATTCCTATAAAAATTAATCCAAATATACTAAAATTCTAGAATAAGAAAAGATAAAATACTACATAAATGCAATAAAGCCAAATATATGGTTTATAAACCCGGGATAAAGCGAAAATATCTATGTATTTTCATAAGTTTAAAAATATGACGGGAGGCCTTTGCGGCACTGGCGCCCTGAAAAAAAATATTATACCGGGAGCACTGGCCGCTATACTGGCAGCTGTCATCTTTCTGGCCTTCCCGGGAGAGCTCCATGCCATAACCCTCAGGGAGCTGGGTAATGCCATAGCCAGGCTGGATTCGGAGCAGGAAGTGCTTATCGAGGAAATAGTGGCATCGGAGACCATAGTCGA
>CAYPXQ010000128.1:0-2510 GCA_964414685.1 uncultured Actinomycetota bacterium | reverse complement strand
GTCTATCATAGTTGCCACAGTACCCTCAATTTGACTTGAATTTGCAGCATCTTTTCTAAGATACATAAGCAGGAAAAAATCTGAATCAGGCAATAATCTGGTGATTCCATCAAGCATACCCAGAAGCCTTGTTGCTTCATTGCTTTTTTTTATAGTCTTTGGCTCAAAGACAAAACCTCCCTTTGGGGGGAAAGGCTTTGGGATAAATGCTTTAAAACCCCCGGGTTGAGTTATCAGTTTTCCTATTTCAATAGTTTTCATAAAAGTTATTATTCAATATGAATGTAAACAAAGTATAGCATTTTGTATATATTGATTCAATAGATATATACAAACCCAATGAGAATAGAATATTTAGGGAAAATGCATAAATAGGATTTTGCCTGATACAAAGATCACAGGCCGGGGCATCTTTGACAAAACTCCTGTTTGCTGGTATATATTAAAATGAATAAATTTAATACGGAGGTTAATGTGCCGGTTACTATAACTACCAGGGTGGATGACAAACTGGCGGAACTTATTGACAGCATAGCCA
Source organism: uncultured Actinomycetota bacterium (assembly GCA_964414685.1). Lineage (GTDB taxonomy): Bacteria > Actinomycetota > Humimicrobiia > Humimicrobiales > Humimicrobiaceae > M55B120. Next base: position 1,972 of record CAYPXQ010000128.1, on the reverse strand, counting down.
GGGAAGAAGGGATGGACAGGTCGACCGTCCTCAGGAGGTTCCTAATAAATTCCGCTTCTGACTGGCTCATAAGCCATTCCCTGGAAGAATACGAGTCAGGGAAGATGTCCTTATGGAAAGCAGCTTCAAGATGCGGCATATCGCTGTGGGAGATGATAGAAGAAGCCAGGAAAAGAGGTGTCTATACATCTTATTCGATGAAAGACCTGGAGAAAGACATGGAGGGGATCGTTGAGTGAGATAGTCTCAAATGCAACTCCCCTTATATATCTTGCCAAAATTGGCAGGCTGGACCTGCTGAAAAGACTTTATTCTACAGTATATATAAGCATGGAAGTGAAAAAAGAGGTTGTTGATAGAGGCAGGGACCTGGATAAGACTGATGCCCTGGTCATAGAAAAGCAGATACGCGATGGCTGGATCGAAGTATGCCGGGCAAAGAATAATATTGATATCCCGGTAAAGATAGACAGGGGAGAGAGGACCACCCTGGCGCTGGCGCAGAAGAAAAAGATCCCCATAGTCTTGATAGATGACTCAGCAGGAAGAGCTGCTGCAGAACTTATGGGGCTTACAGTAAAAGGTACATTGTACATACTTCTACAATCCCTAAAAAACGCAGAGATCGATTATGACGGATTTGCGGACATCCTGGAGGTACTCATCGATAATGGATTCCGGCTGAGGGAAGAGATATATATTAGGATACTGAAGGAAGCAAGGAAAATAACCGGATAAATGTGGCATGTCCAGTTTGGCCTATCTTTTATTATTGAATATTTTTATTTATACTTAATTCCATAATGTCAAAAGGACTCTTTATAACATTCGAGGGAACCGACGGCTCGGGTAAGACCACCCAGATCAGCATGCTCGCCGAATACCTGGAAAAAGGCGGATACGGGGCGGTAAAGACCATTGAGCCCGGGGGAACTGAGCTGGGCAAAAAGATCAGGCATATCCTGCTTTCCCGGGAAAACACCGGCATGTCTCCCCGGGCAGAGACCCTTCTTTTCCAGGCATCCCGGGCAGAGCTGGTATCAAAGGTGATAAGCCCGGCGCTGGAGTCGGGAAAGATAGTCATCTGCGACCGGTTTTTTGACTCCACCATAGTATACCAGGGCATGGCCAGGGGGCTGGGCGTTGAGGATATACTGGACATGAGCCTGTGGGCTTCATGCGGCCTGGAGCCCGACCTTACATTCCTGCTTTCCCTGGATTTTGAAAAAGGCAGAAAAAGGCTGTCAGGCACCAGTCCTGACAGGATAGAGATGGAGCAGGATAGCTTCCAGCAGGAAATATGCCGGGGCTACAGGAGGCTTGCTGCCAGGTTCAGCCACAGGATAACCGAGATAGATGCCGGGCTGCCCATTGAGGAAGTATTTGCGGCCATCCGGGAAAAAGTGGACCGGGAGCTGGAAAAGTTATGAGGATATTTAAGGAACTGGATTTTCTTACAGATAACAGCTTGAACCATTCCAATATAGGACTTCTTTCCGGCATGATCAGACAGGGGCATGTTTCCCATGCATATCTTTTTACCGGCAGCAATGCCACCCGGCTTTACAGGCTGGCATTATCATTTGCTGCTGGCATCAACTGCTGTGAGGGAGGCTGCGGGCAGTGCAGCATATGCAAAAATACAGTCAATGGCGTCCATCCCGATGTACTGGTGGTGGAACCGGAAGGAAATATCCTGTTAGTGGAGGATGTGACCGGCCTGCAGAGGTTTATGGGCATGAGCGCCTATGGCCCGGGCAGGAAGATATGCATAATAAAGGAAGCGGAGCTCATGAATGCCCAGGCGGGGAACCGGCTGCTGAAGACTCTTGAGGACCCTCCGGATCCTGGATCCGTATTCATACTCCTGACCGAGGATATATCGGTGATGCTTCCCACCATAGTATCCAGGTGTCTTGTCTACAGGTGGGACATCAGGTTTGAACAGGACCCGGAAGAAAGAAAAGAATTC
>CAYPXQ010000127.1:0-3391 GCA_964414685.1 uncultured Actinomycetota bacterium | reverse complement strand
AGATGTAGAGCATAATCTCTTGAGGGTCTCTGCAAGCTCGCCGGACCTTTTCGGGATTATGGAAGAGATAAATATAATAGATGACTATACAATAGAGGTAAAGCACGCAGAACCATTTGCTTCTTTTCTATATTCTGTTGCCTGGGCAGGAGCAGCCATAATAGCCCCGGAGGCGATCGACAGCGAAGGCAGGGTAACAGAACCCATAGGGACCGGCCCCTACAAAAGGATGGAATGGGTGACCGGGGAAAAGATGGTGCTGGGAAAAAATGAGGATTACTGGGGAGCCGAACCTATACTCGATAAGATAACCCTTATGAATATCCCCGATGCAACAACCAGGATGCTGGCCCTCCAGGCCGGGGAGATAGACATGGTAATAGATACAGGGGGCATAATCCCGGAACATGCGGCAATGGTAGAGGCAGATCCCGACATAGAAGTCCTTACCATAGATGGAGCAGTGCCCCATTATATGACTATAAGTACGGCAAGGGAGCCATTTGATGATGTAAATGTAAGAAAGGCCATGATGTATGCCATAGATACTGAAAGCATAGTACAATATGCCCTTGAAGGTTACGGAAAGAAAATGACCAGCATCATCCCCAATTCCGAATCAGAATGGCTTCATCCGGAAAACCTCTATGAATTCAATAACCCGGAGAAAGCATTAGAACTTCTGGAAACAGCCGGATGGATCGATACCGACGAAGACGGGATACTGGATAAAGACGGAGAGAGATTTGTGGCCACATTCCTTCTTTCCACCAGCCTGATAGGCAGATGGCCCTATCTTACCATTGCCGAGATCATCCAGGACCAGCTAAGCGACATCGGCATAATCGTGGAGATCAAAGTAGTAGAGGGCGGACTGTGGAGTGAGACAATGAAAGGGGGAGGGGCAGATTTTACCCTTCGTCCTTTTGCAGGCATCTCCCCCCATTCCCGCCTGTATTCATGGGTTCATTCAGGAGGAGACCAGAATCTTGCTATGGGCATGAACCTGGACAATCCTGAAATCGACATGCTCATAGAGGAACTTCTTTCCACCACAGATGATGCGGCTGCAAAGGAATTGTTCTATGAAATACAGGAGCTGGCAGCAGAAGAAGTATCCGTACTTCCTATTTATGACGAGGTCCTTATAAATGCAGTAAGGAGCAATGTAAAAGGCTACAGGCTTCATCCCTGGTTCTATGTAAATTGGGAAGAGATCTATATTGAAAGCATTTCTGAATAAAGGTATATCATGGACCTGGCAGAACAGTGGAAAAGAAAAGTAAAAAAAGCTTCAGCACGGAAGGGATGGGGGCTTTTTTCCAGCAGGGATTTTGCTGAATGGTATGATATCCAGATAAGTTCCAGCGGTTATCCGGGGTCCCTTCTTGAAAAAGTTCTTTCAGGACTGGACAGCAGCTCGACCCTGCTTGATATAGGGGCGGGCACAGGCGCTTTTGCCATTCCTGCATCCGCAAGGATCGCAGGCGTGACTGCAGTGGAGCCATCTCTGCAGATGTCCCTGTTCCTGGAAAACAAGATGAACGGGCAGAAAAATATAAGGATCATAAATAAGTGGTGGGAGGATATCAGCCTGGATGAAGCCGGCAGCCATGACACTGTGCTTGCGGCAAATTCACTTTACCGTATTGAAGACATCTTGCCTGCGCTCAAAAAGATAGTAGAAGCGGCAGGGAAATATATTTATATAATAATGAGCTGCAAATCCGGTCTTTTCGATGATATATGGAAAAATCTTAAAGGGGAAGCCTACCATCCGCCTCCCTCATATATCCATCTCTACAATATACTGTATTCCATGGGAGTAATGGCTGATGTAGAGATAATAAGGAATAAGCGCCGGCATATATATAAGGATATGGACCAGGCCATAGGCTACTGGTCTGTAAGGCTCGACCTTGGCCCGGAAGCCGGAGGAGCTTTGAAAAAATACCTGGAAGGCATTCTTGGAAAGACACCGGAAGGATTATACTATGAGGAAAAAGGACATGATGCAGTAATCCGGTACCAAAAAAGATGATCGCCTATATTATTAAAAGAATACTGCTGATGATATTGATAGTAATAGCAGCTTCCATAGCTGTTTTTTCTATTATGCACCTGGTACCCGGGGATGCCGCTGATATAATAGCCAGGCAGAGATATGGACCCGAAGCAACCGATAATACCACAGACATCATCAGGCAAGAGCTGGGACTGGACAGGCCGCTACACATCCAGTTTATTGAATGGTCAGGCAGATGTATCCAGGGAGATCTGGGGATATCTTATACATCCGGCAAGCCGGTACTGGATGAGATAACAAAAAGACTGCCTGCGACCATACAGCTTGCACTGGCCAGCGTATTCATATCGCTTGTAATAGCCATACCCCTGGGAATGGCATCAGCTATAAAACACCATACAATTATAGATGATGCGAGCATGTTCGGGGCCCTTTTGGGAGTATCCATACCAAACTTCTGGCTGGGGCTGATACTCATAATGTTTTTTTCGGTAAACCTGGGATGGCTGCCGGTATATGGGCATGGAAGCTTTTTTCATCTAATACTGCCGTCAATAACCCTGGGTACGGGACTGGCAGCCATGACTACCAGGATGATGAGGTCGAACATGCTGGAGGAACTTGAGAAAGATTATATAAGGACGGCAGAGGGTAAAGGCCTGGGAAGGCTGGGAGTATCAAGGCATGCAGCTAAGAACGCCTTGATACCGGTGGTCACCATAATAGGTCTTCAGCTTGGGGGCCTGGTCGAGGGTGCGGTAGTAGTTGAAGTGGTATTTGCCTGGCCGGGAATAGGAAGCCTGCTGGTGGATTCAATATTTGCCAGGGACTTTCCCGTCTTGCAGGGCTGCATCCTTTTTATAGCAGCCATTTATGCCGGGGTCAACCTGATCGTGGACATCTCATATGCCTTTCTTGACCCCGGCATCCAATATGGAAGAAAAAAAGTGTAGGGGAGTTTAAAATAAGGCTTATAAAAAAAATAGCAAAAAATACCCATGCTATTATAGGGCTGTCTATAATAGCCATGCTGCTTCTCATATGCATACTGGCTCCTTTAATAGCGCCCCATAGTCCTACAGACCAGGATCTTTCAAACAGGCTTCTTGGACCGGGTGCAAAATATCCCATGGGTACTGATAACCTGGGAAGATGTATCTTGAGCAGGATAATATACGGAGCCAGGGTGTCTGTATCCATAGCTCTCCTGATAGTGACTATAAATGCAGTATCGGGAATAATAGTGGGACTTATATCAGGCTACTCAGGCGGCATAATAGATAATATCATTATGAGGATCACCGATGTTTTCCTGGCACTTCCAGGCATAATAATCGCCCTTATCATAGCAGGCATACTTGGTCC
>CAYPXQ010000126.1:0-4805 GCA_964414685.1 uncultured Actinomycetota bacterium | reverse complement strand
ATGGGTTCATTGAAGTCATAGACTATTTCTTCTCCTGAATATTCTATTTTTTCTACTCTATCTAGAGAGTGATAAAATATTGGAGTTTTTTTCTTTTCCAGTAATCTTGTATTCTGTCCTTCCGAATATCTTTCGATTTTCTTATCGGCTTCACTTTCTAAAGCAGAACAGATAAGTACCTCATCATCTTTATTTAAACTTCTAAGTTCCTTATAACCCCCGGTGGTAAGTATCTTATGGTCCCCTGTAGCTTCAACCTCATATCCTGAATAAGTTGATAATCTGTAAACCGGCTTTTTACCTCTATTCCATGACCTGATATCTCCACTTTCAAATATCCCCGGCTCTTCTTTTCCTATTGCTTTTGAGACCTTGTATTCAAGGGCCCTTTTATCGAATACTATCTTAACATCTTCTGATCCTTCCTCGATCATATTGTGGAGATCCTCCGCCTTTATCCAGCCCTTATTGGTGGATATCAGGGTATCCCCGGCAACACATGGATTAGTGCTCTCTATCTGTCCTATATGGGGTGTGGGATTATCTTTGTTAAGCCTGTCCAGGAAGATTATTCCCGGATCTCCGTTCTTCCAGGCATGCTGTACTATTTTTTCAAATACCTCCCTGGCATTGTACCGGTCATATACTTCCCTGGTCCTGGGGTTTACTATCTCGTATTTCTCATCATTTTCCACTGCCTTCATAAAAGCTTCGGTAACCCCTACCGAGATATTAAAGTTGGTAAGCTTCTCATTATTTTCTTTGGCAGATATGAAGTCCAGTATATCGGGGTGGTCCACCCTGAGTATACCCATATTGGCCCCCCGCCTGGTACCCCCCTGCTTGATGGTATCGGTAGCAGCATTGAATACGGTCATAAATGATATGGGGCCGCTGGAGACTCCGCTGGTGGAAAGCACCACATCATTTCTGGGTCTTATGCGGGAAAATGAATATCCTACTCCCCCGCCTGATTTCTGTATAAGCGCTGTTTCCTTAAGGGCCTCGAATATCTCTGACATGGAGTCGCCTACGGGCAGCACAAAACATGCTGCCAGCTGCTGGAGCTCTTTCCCTGCATTCATAAGCGTAGGTGAATTGGGCAGGAAATCCAGATCTGTCATCATATCAAAGAATGACCTCTCTATCTCCCGGACCTCTATTTCCGTTTTGCCATACTTCTTCTCAGCAGAAGCGATATTGCGGGCAACCCTTATAAACATGTCAACCGGCTTTTCCAGGAGGTTCCCGTCTTCATCCCTTTTCAGGTAGCGTCTCTGCAGCACTTTTACGGCATTCTCGGAAAGGTCTATATTCTTCCGGAGATAATACTCATTGATATTATCTCCTGCTTTTTTCTTGTCTGTCTCTCCCATGGATGATTACCTCCCGGTATGATATTCTTTCATCAGATCTATATTAAATATTTATTCTTCTCAAATATACCGGTTAACCAGAGCTCCTCCCGGGTTTAACAGACAATACGGCACAGAACAGCATTCCGGCTTTGATAATTTCTAAATCCTAGTCCCTGGAGCAGTAGATCAATCAGGATATTGTGTATAGTCTTATATTAGAACACAAGATATTGTATGTCAAATCTTTTTTTATCATGTGGTAAAATATTTTATTTAATATAATTATAACGATTATTTATATAATATATTATTAATATATATTAATTATTTGTGCAGATAATTGCTTCCCGGCCTGCGCCATTGTCCTTTACTTTAACAGATTCTGGTTATACTTACATTGGACCACAGGCATTTTAATACAATAGTGCCTCTGGGTTTTGATTGCTTTGATATACTGGTCTGACCGCCTGGAATAATATCCGGATTATGTATTGCAATTCAGACAGTAAATTCAAGCATCGGGCCACATAAAGATTATCCCCTTAAAACCTGACTGTTTTAAGGGGACGGGCTGCCCGCCCGAAAGATAAAGAGAAAAACTTCAAACTAATTTCAAAGCCCTTGCAGTTTTATCTTGAATATGGTATGTAATATATAATATTACATGCAATAATTATGGATTTAAGCCAGATAAAAAAGAAGATACGCTTCCTTGAAAGCCAAAGGCAGAAAAAGATCGACTACCTTCTGGCCCCCAAAGACATGGTAGCCGGATCCATATATACGGTATATAAAAAATGCGGAAACAAAAATTGCCGCTGCGCCAGGGGGAAGCTGCACGGCCCCTTCCACTATCTCTCCAGAAAGGTTGGCGGCAAAACCAAGCTTACCTTTGTAAGAAGGGCTGATGAGGATACCGTGGAAGATAAGGCATATAACTACAGAAAATATACAAAGGCCCTGGCGGACCTGGGAAAGATCAACGCCAGGATCTACGGTTATCTAAAAAAGATAAAAGAGATAAAGACAGTAGATTATGGGAACCGAAAGGTTTGACTATTACCTTTATACCCAGAACAAGGATAAGATAAGGAAAAAACTTATCTCAGGCAATATAGACTACGGAAGCCTTTCCGAGATGAAGTTTGTTGATAAGTTTTTTGCCTTTGTCTTTGCCACTGACTTCTTTGACTTTGCCCAGGCTACCTATCCCAGCCCCAGGGCCAAAAAAGAGGTCCCCCCGTGGTTTCTTATTGAATCTGTTATGGCTGCCAGAATGTGCGGGGAAGATAGCTTTTTAAATATCCCCCATGTCCTAAAAAACGGAACGATACTAAAGATACTGGGACTTAACCTGGGAACCATATCCGGGTTTAACAATAAAAACAAAGAAGACAGGATATATCCCTGCAGTCAGGATACCATAAGGAAGTTCTTCAAAGACACAGACCCTTCAGGACTTATTGGGTGGCTAAACCGTAATTTTTCCTCCTGGATGGGAAATATGGGAGCATACAAAAGCGGGCTATACATAGAAGATGCCAGCTTTATCCCCCTTCCAGGTAATCCAAACTACCAAAATAGCGACTATATATGGCTGGACGAGGAGGGAAACCACGCCGAGGCCGGTTCCCCCGGAGCAAGACTCACCCAGTGCTACAAGCTTACGTCCCTTCTTAATACAAACAGGGAAGCAAGCTACTATGTATATGCCGGTGCCAGGATCGATCCTGGAAGTGTAAACGGACTGGATGAGGGGAAAGACCTTGTAGAAGGGTTTGTAAAAAACGGAGGGTATATAGACACCCTGCTACTGGACAGGGGATATATAGACGGGCCCACCCTGTCCCATTACAGGAAAGACTTTAAGATAAACTGGGTCATCCCCTTAAGGAGCAATATGGCTGCCTATGATGACGCAGTGGGGCTCTGCCGCAAAAAGGATGTCAAATGGACAGACTACAAAACAGAGACTGACGACAGCGGGTTTATTTCAAAGAAAGAAGAGGTCACATCTTTTTTTGATATAGGCACCTGGGAAAACCTTACCGTACCATTGCATATTTCGGTAAAGAGACAGACCGATTATGTGAAGGGCAAGGTAACCTACTTTGTACTGGCCCACAGTAAGAAATATAAATATCCGAAAGAGGCCTTTTATCTTTACAAAGTAAGGACTGCCATTGAGGAAAGGCACCGGCAGCTAAAATGCTTCTGGGACCTTACAAGATTTCCCTCTCCCTCATACTCCCTTGTGGTAACCCAGATAGTATTTAAGCTCATATGCTACTCCCTTATGCAGCTATATCTCTATAGATCCGATATGGGAAGTCTTGCCAGAAAGACAATTTCTACCATAACCAAAAAGGAAATGGCAGGAGAGTGTGTCGTCATACTATACAGCGGTTCAAGCTATGGGGTATTTGACCTTGATGAGTACAGCCTTATACTTATGAACCTTGAAGAAGACTGCAAAAAAAGACTTGCAGGAAGGATAAGGACCTGGAATAAGAGTCCTCCCTGATGGTGTATTATTGTATTTGCCATTATTTTTTTAATAATTTCTGATAAGTCCCCTGGCCGTCCCACCTCTTTTTTGCCCATTTTTTCCTGTCAGTCCTGATCTTTGACGAGATTTACGAAATTGTCCGTCTATTTTTTATCCACTATCACAAAAAAGATTGGCCGGAGCACTCTGGTGCCTGCTTTCAGACCTTCAGTGTCTGAATTGCAAATTATGTATTTTCCGATACCCTTTAGTTTTTTTTCTGTTATAATATTTGTTTCGGTTAGATATTGATATTTATGATCCGTTTACTAATATAAGGAGGACTATGAGCTCACTCATTAAGAAGCGAAGAAAAAAGATGAGGAAGAAAAAGCATAAGAAGATGCTTAAAAAGACAAGGTGGCAGAGAAGGAACAAATAAATTCCTGCCATTTAGATATATGAAAAAGAGTGATCCTGAAAAATATAAGTTATTTTTTGATGAGCTTGCCAAAAGGATCCTGGTCTGTGACGGGGCAATGGGTACAGAGCTCCAGGCAAGGGGCGTTTTCGGCTGTCCCGATGCGGCAAACATCGATAAGGAGGCCAGGGAAAAAGTCATAAGCGTCCATTTAGATTACCTTGAAGCAGGTTCGGATATAATACAGACCAATACATTCGGGGCAAATCCGGTAAAACTTTCTTCCTGCGGCCTTGAGGCCGAGGCCGACGATATAAACAGGGAAGCGGTCAACAATGCCAGGAAGGCTATAGAAATGTTCCATTCGGCTTCATCTCCGGGAAAGAGATGCTTCATCGCCGGCGATGTGGGCCCTACCGGTAAGCTTATGGAGCCTTCGGGAGACCTGGAATACAGTAAAGCAGTGGATGTATTCTCCCGGCAGATATCGGTCCTGGCAGAAAGCGGTGCAGACCTCATACTTATCGAGACCATAATG
>CAYPXQ010000125.1:0-10384 GCA_964414685.1 uncultured Actinomycetota bacterium | reverse complement strand
CCAGGATTTTTTTGCTACGATATTTATAACAGACTTTAGCTTATTGGAGGTGACCTTCTGGAGGCTGCTGCTCAATCTATTGATCCCGAATATAAAAAGTGCAAGCCCGCCCAGAACCTCTAAGACTAACTTATAATACATATAGATCTATTGAAAAAAAAGAAATTAAATAACCTGTGATGATTATAAAGGAATAGAAAAAAATTATAAACACTGAACAGTAGTTATAATGAAAAGAAATGGTCATTTATACTAATCAGATAGCAGGTAATACGCAATGATATAATAAAACCAATCATATCAGAATATGGATAAATTCCTGCATGTCGTATAAATACCAGTCTCCAGCAGAACTGAAGCCTTATAGAAGTGATGGGTAAAATCTATATTATCTGTTAATAAGGACCAGGGTGACCACCCTTCTTCCGCCTGAATCCACAATACCGATCCCCATCTGGCCGAAGTGGGGATTAAGAAGGTTTGCCCTGTGGATGCTGCTTCCCATCCACATGTTCATTATGGTCTCCGGGCTGCCCCATGAGGGAGGACTGGCCTGTCCCAGGTTCTCGGCACAGCAGGCATACATTATACCGTTTTCCTGGAGGATGGCGCTGATACCCTTTCCCTCAGGAGTTTGGTGGGAGAAGTAGCCCCGGCTAAGCATATCCTGGCTTCTGGACCTGGCAATATTGTTTAGAGCAGCATTTGGCAAAAGGGTTTGCAGTCCCCGGCTTGACCTTATATGGTTTATCATATTTATAAAGCTTGCCTCTATGGACAGGGCAGCCGGGGAAGATGTCTCTTCGGCAGGAGGTGAAGAGCTTTCCTGTGTGCTGTTATCGTCTGTTTTTTCTGCTTCTAACTGCTCCATTGTCTTTTGGTTTATCTCAAGGCTGGCAGATTCAATGGAATCCGAGATCTGGGAACCTATGCCATAAAGAAAACGGTCTTCAGCCGCTGACAGAACTGATATTGTACGGCCGCTGTTTGAAAGACCTTGATGGTATTTATTTTCCAGGTTTTCTCCAGGAGTATAAAGGCTTTTTCCCGTGAAAACTGTATTAACCGGGTCTGGATTACCAGATACATAAGGCATGCCGCAGGCTATATAAGCAATAAGAAATATAGCACAGAGGCAAAAGCCCAAAATTAATCTTGATGTCCTGACCGGAGATATTTCCTGTCTTTTATGTACCATAAATATTGATCCGGATACCCGCTGCAGGCATATTGTGTAATAATATTATGTTTATATATAATTATTATTAGTTTATATAATATTTTATTATATAAATTTTGATGATCTTAACAGATAACTGGAAAAATAAAAAGATTTTATATAATGCCGTATGCAAAATATAATATATATATGAACAAAAAAGAAAGGTTTAGAATGTCTGAAAAAAAGCAGTTTGTCTATTTCATGAATGCTAAAAAAAAGGATGGAGAAACCGAAAAATACCCCATATACAAGTCGGGGGAGGACTATTATATCGGTGAACACAAAGTACCCGCGGGGACTGATATAGAAGATGAGATAAGGTCATTATATGGCGCCGAAGTAATCGGACCGGAGATGCCCCATCCGATGCATGAAGAGACAAAATTCAAAAAGCCCTGATATTTGTACCTGCAGAACATATTAATGAGTGTGATTATTTCTTAAATCTTGCCCGATAAAGAAAAGATGCGGCCCTTCCTGAAACAGCGCCCAGGGTGAGCCAGGTATAGATAAGGTCAAGTTTCCCTGTATCAGTATTGAATGTCTTTCCCATCTCTATAAGGATGGGACTCAGTGATACGATAAATGAAAAGATCTGCCGGCTACCGATGAGGACCTTCCAGAAGAGGAAATCAAGAAAAAAGACCTGCCGGATGCAAAAAAAGAAGATATATTTGAATATATTGAGAAAAAAGATGATGAGCAGGAATAGTCTGGATATTTTTTTCTTATATGTTTGTTTCTCAGGAATACTCTCACGCTTTAAAATGCTTTCCTTTTATTTTTAAAGAACTTTATATATATCTGACCTATAAAAAGAGGTATGAGACTGGCGCTCAGAACTAAGATCCATCCCCTGATACCAGGAGGAGAGACATCCAGGATGTCCGCCAGCAAGGGCCAGTAGACTGCCATTATAAGCAGTCCGCCTGATAAGACGATCGCCCCCCAGACATAGATATTTCTGGTTATCTCATTTTTCAGTATACCGGTTTTGGGATTCCGCATATTGAAAGTATGAAAAAGCCTGGATATGGAAATTGTCAAAAATGACATGGTGACCGCTTCAGTATTGTCAACTCCCAGCCAGTGTATGGCAAGATAAAAGACAGACAGAAGATTTATGCCTATAAGCAATCCGTAACCTGTTATCTCGCCCCAGTGATAACCCGTAATAATAGGTTCCCTGCTGTCCCGGGGCGGCTGATCCATAATAGTACGGTCACCCCCGCTGAGTCCAAGAGCCAGGGCGGGAAATACATCATTTAATATATTGAGGTACAGGATCTGCAGGGGCAGTAATGGCAAGGGTGAAGAAATAATCGTGGCGAAACCCACGGCAAGTATCTCTCCTACATTCCCGGAAAGAAGGTATATGACAAATTTCCTTATATTCTCAAATATAATACGCCCCTGTCTGACTGCTGCTATTATTGTGGGAAATGAATCGTCCTGGAGGACCATGTCCGCTGTTTCCTTTGCTACCTGTGTCCCCCGCTTGCCCATCGAGATCCCGATGTCGGCAGCTTTCAGTGCCGGAGCATCATTTATGCCGTCGCCTGTCATGGCAACTATCGAATTGTCTTTCCTGTGAAGTTTTACCAGATCAAGTTTCTGGCCGGGAGATACCCTGGCAAATATATTTGTATCCCTTATCTGTTTTTGTCCTTCTCCGGGATCATCATACAGCTCATCAAAGTCTGTTCCGTTGATGACATTATCATCATCACTTTCTATTATCCCTATCTCAAGACCTATATGTCTGGCTGTCTCAGGATGGTCCCCGGTCACCATTATCACTCTTATGCCTGCATCATGGCAATCACGGACCGCTCCGGGGACATCTTCACGGCAGGGATCCAGAAAACCCACAAATCCCAGTAACCCCAGATCACTGTATACCTTTTCATCCCGGGCATCCATATTTTTACCCGCCAGTGCAAGCACCCTGAGCCCCTTTTTAGACATATCCCTGTTATTGGCGAGCCAATTTTTCCGGTCAGATTCTTTTAATTTCCTGAAACCCTTTTTTGTATATTGTTGTGTGCATTTTTCTATTACTGTTTCAGGCGCTCCCTTTACTGCGGCAAAATATCCTTTATCGAGTCTGTGTATGGTAGCCATTTTTTTCGACTTGCTGTCAAATGGTTTCCTGTCCACCTCGGGCATCTGTTCTTTTAAGGACGAGTATTCAATGCCGCTTTTATCTCCCATATCCAGCAGCGCCAGCTCTATGGGGTCAGCGGCATTATTATTTTTACCTTCATCAGGCCGGTGATCATTACAAAGGATCGAGACCTGCATAGCTTTCTTTAAGACTTCGTCGTCTTCCGGGCCTATTGTGCTGTCGCCGCTCGTGAATTTTACTTTTCCGCTCTTTTCCTCTTCCAGTACGAACTTCCGGGTTACCAGCCACATCTCCTTTACAGTCATCTGCCCCGTGGTCAGGGTACCTGTCTTATCTGTACATATCAAATTGGTGGAGCCAAGTGTCTCCACAGAGGCCAGGTTCCGGATGAGCGCATTACGTTTAAGCATGCGCCACATGCCCCGTGCCAGCGCGACAGTGGCTACAATAGGCAGACCTTCGGGGATGGCTGCAATACCAAGAGCGATCGCGGTCTCCAGTATCAATGTCAATTCCCTTCCTACCATTATACCGGTCAAAACCAGAAGGAACGCTATTCCCAGAGTAGCATACGCCAGCTTGACCCCCAGTCTGTCCAGGCGTTTTTCAAGGGGCGTATCCTGATCTTTTTCACCTTCCACCATAGATGATATACGGCCCAGACTGGTCCGCATCCCGGTAGCAGTTATTATTCCTTTTCCTTCACCGCGGGTCACGGCCGTACCTTTGAATGCCATAGAATGTCTATCAGCGAGCGATGCATCCTTATCTGCCGGCTTTGTATTTTTGTCTACAGGCACTGATTCTCCCGTAAGTGCCGATTCATCTGCCTGCAGATCAGAGATATCTATAAGCCTGATGTCAGCCGGGATCATTTCTCCTCTTTTCAATAGTATGATATCTCCGGGCACAGCTTTGCGGGCAGGTATTCTATGTTTATCGCCGTCACGTATTACAAGAGCTTCCGCTTCATCTATTTTTTGCAAGGATTCTATGGAACGGGTTGCCTTCAATTCTGTAAAGAACCCGATCAGGATATTGATCACAATTACAGCCAGTATAGCTCCGCCGTCTACCCATGACCGGCGGATAAAAGCCACCGCAGCTGCTGCAGTGAGTATGTAGATTATTATGCTTTTCACCTGGTCAAGAAGGATAGACCAGGGGCTTCTTTCACTGATCTTCTTTAACTCATTAGGACCAAATTCTTCCAGCCTCTCTTCGGCTTCTTTTTGGGAAAGCCCTTTTTCAGCTGAAGAATCAAGCCGGTCAAGAATTTCACTCACCTGGCTTGACCAGGCCTGTGAAGGCAATTTATTATCTTTATCCGTGTCGTCCTTTATTTTTATATTGGATCCGTCATCCAATTTTTTTATCTCCGGCATTCTCTATAAATGAAAATATTTCCAGGTTTTTCTAATGTGACTATACAAATTATTCACAAAAAACATTCAACATGCTAAGTATTGACAAACATGAATCCAAAAATTTTATAAGAAAGGCAATAAAAGATCATTATATATAATAAGTATCAGCCTTGTTTAACCCGGCAGCAGATTTTCAGCCCGATCGTGAACATGTGATGATAAAAATCTATAAGCAATTATCGAGCACATCCTGTCTTTAAAAAAAAATATGCCTGTGGTCTCATTGCAGGACCACAGGCATTTATCTGGCCTCTATTTGCCTCCGGATACTTTTATTTTCTTAGGCTTTCTGGCTTCAGCCTTGGGAAGGACTACATTCAGCACTCCATCTTTGTAATCTGCTTTTACCTTGTCTTCCTTTATGGGGACACCGGTATTAAAAGACCTGCAGAATGAACCATAACTTCTTTCCGTCCTTACAAAGTCTTTCCCTTTCTCTTCCTTTTCAAATTTCCTTTCTCCCGAGATAGTGACCTGGCTGTCATCAACTGATACGTCGATGTCTTCCATCTTCATTCCCGGAAGATCTGCCTTAAAGGTGATCTCCTTTTCTGTCTCCTTTATATCGATATCCGGAGACCAGGGCACAATTTTCCTGGCCTCGCCCTCAAAAGGCCACCAGCGGTTAAGGTCATCCCTTAACCTTACTGCATCCCTGAACGGATCCCATCTTTCTATTGCCATTTTTTCCTCCTTTTCAAAATAAATAATACGTTTTTTATAAATTGTTTTTTATATGTTAATATTATTAATGCCTTATGCATTTGTCAAGTGCTTGGAAATGGAACATATATGGAATTTGGATTATTAAAAAAACTATCTTTTTCATCTAAAAGCAAGATCATACTGGTGGTGATCGACGGGCTGGGAGGTTTACCATATCCACAGAATGGGAAAACTGAATTGGAGAGAGCCGCGACTCCGAATCTGGATGATCTTGCTTTAAAAGGCGCCTGCGGCCTGATCGATCCGGTAGCTCCCGGGATAACTCCGGGAAGCGGACCTGGCCATCTGGGGATATTCGGCTATGATCCCATCAGATTCAACCCGGGAAGAGGAGTGCTTGCAGCTGCCGGGATCGAATTTGACCTTGGAGACCAGGACCTGGCTGCCAGAGGAAATTTTGCCACAATAGATGAAGCGGGAAATATAAAGGACAGGCGGGCCGGGCGCATATCGACTGATAAGAATAAAGAATTATGCGGTCTTCTGGAGAATATAAAGCTTGATAAGACAACGGTATTGGTCAGGCCTGTAAGAGAGCATAGATTTCTGGCTGTATTTCGGGGAAAAGGTCTTTCGGATAAGATCTCAGACACTGATCCCCAGCAGACCGGAGAGCCCGCAAAGAAAGCAGCTCCCATGGACCAGGACGCAGATAAGACTGCAGAACTGGTAAACGAGTTCATCTCTCAGGCAAAAGACATACTATCAGATAAGTTTCCGGCAAATATGATCCTTCTGCGCGGTTTCTCAAAATCTCCGCAGCTTCCCGGCATGAAGGAGATCTATAGCCTTAAAGCGGCCGCTATTGCTATGTATCCGATGTACAGGGGATTAACAAGACTGCTGGGCATGGAGGTCCTTGATGCAGGAAGTTCTATTGAAGATGAGTTTGATATATTAAAAAAGGAATATAGGAATTATGATTTTTTATTCCTTCATATAAAGCAATCCGACTCGGCAGGCGAAGATGGCGATTTTGACAGAAAGGTAAGGGTTATAGAAGAAGTAGACAGTTTGATCCCTATCATAAATGGTCTTGGACCGGATGTCCTGGTGATCACAGGCGACCACTCTACGCCGGCTATATTAAAAAATCATAGCTGGCATCCTGTCCCCATCATATTATCATCAAAATGGTGCCGGCCGGATAAGGTTGTCGGATTTTCTGAGTCTGAATGTATCCAGGGCGGATTGGGGAGGTTTTCGGCATTGGAAATCATGCCACTGGCAATGGCCAATGCCTTAAAATTAAAAAAGTTTGGAGCTTGAGCCGCAGAAAATCTGCAGTGCCCTGCTATGGCTGGAAAAGAGAAGACTGCCTTATGGATAATAAAGAAATAAATAATCAAAGACCCGGCATCAGTCTGGATCGATATGATGCTGCCATCCTGGATATGGATGGGGTCATAACCAACTCAGCCCGGACTCATGCCGCTGCGTGGAAGAAGATGTTTGATGAATACCTGCAGGGACTTAATAAAAAAGATAGTCACGAACCTGAACCCTTTGACCCGGAAGATGATTACTTTCGCTATGTAGATGGAAAACCTCGCTATGAAGGTACAAAAAGCTTTCTTGAATCCAGACAAATAACTTTACCCCGGGGTTCTCCTGATGATCCGCCAGACAGGGAAACTGTCAGCGGTCTGGGAAACCGCAAGAACAGGTATTTTCTAAAACACCTGGAAAAAAATGGTGTAGACTATTATCAGGGGGCTGTAGATCTTGTAAAAGGTGTCAAAGATAAGGGGATAAAAGTCGCTGTAATCTCGTCTAGCCGTAATGCAAAGACAGTCCTTGATGCTGCCGGTATCCGCAGTCTTTTTCCAGTCATAATCGATGGAGTATACATGGCGGAAAAAGGTCTAAAAGGAAAACCAGATCCGGATATTTTTCTGGAAGCCGCTAAAAGGCTTGATACCAGCCCCGACCGCGCAATGGTCTTTGAGGATGCGGCCTCAGGTGTCAAAGCAGCTAAGGCGGGGGGCTTTGCCCTGGTTGTGGGGATAGACCGGACAGGAAAGAACAGGGATCTGAAAAAAAGTGGAGCAGACATGATCGTGCGAGATCTGTCAGAGATAAGGAGACAAATAGATGAGTCAAATCTGTAAAAAAAATATTCCATCGGCTTTAAAAGAAAAAGACGAGATCATCCATCGGCTTCGTGAAGGAAGACCGGCAATATTTCTGGACTATGACGGGACGCTGACACCAATAGTCGAAGACCCTTCCCGGGCGGTCCTGCCGGAGAACATTAAGGAACTGATATCAGAGCTGTCCGAACACTGGTTAGTGGCTATTATTTCCGGGCGCGCTATGGCTGATGTAAAGAGATTAGTGGGCATCGAAAATATAATATATGCCGGAAGCCATGGGCTGAATATATACGGTCCGGAGGAATCATTTCATGAGACGCCAGGAGAGAGATTTTCAGCGACCCTTGACAGGGTTGAAAAAGATCTGGAGGATACAGTAAAGGACCTTGATGGAGTCAGGGTAGAACGTAAACCTTATGCCATAGCAGTTCACTACAGACAGGCCGGAGGGGAGGTACTACCAGAACTTGAAAAGCGACTGAGTAAGATCTCCGACAATTATCCCAATATATCAAAGCAAAAAGGGAAAAAGATATTTGAATTCCGTCCGGATATTGAGTGGAACAAGGGTAAAGCAATAGAGTATTTAATGGAAAGGTTATTTGTAGACAGTTCCAGGGTGGTTCCCGTTTATATAGGCGACGATACTACGGATGAAGATGGCTTTAAATCAATCTCTAATACCGGGATCGGCATACTGGTAGGTGATCATAAACGTCAAACTGAAGCACATTACACATTGCGTGACCCGGCTGAGACCGAAGACTTCCTGCAAGAATTGGTAAAACTGGCCAGGGAAGGATCTTCATTCAATATCTGGTCGCTCACTTATGAGGGATTTGACACTGAACAGGAGAAGCTAAGGGAAGCTCTATGCACAGTCGGCAACGGTTATTTTGCAGCCAGGGGAGCAGCACCTGAGTCTACTGCAGGAAGCGTCCATTATCCCGGCACATATATGGCAGGCATATATAACCGTCTTAAAAGCCAGGTCGAAGGCCGCAAAATTGAAAACGAGAGCCTGGTCAATGTGCCGAACTGGCTTGCATTTGATTTTTGTATTGGAGATGACGATTGGTTTAAGCTGGGATCGGTAAACATATTCGATTACCATCAGGAGCTGGATATGCTTCATGGGGTGCTGACCAGGTCCATGCTGATCGAGGATAAAAAGAAACGCCGGACCAGGATAATACAGCGGCGATTCGCCCATATGACAGAGTCCCATCTTGCGGGACTGGAGACCAGGATCCTGGCAATGAACTGGTCCGGGAGTATACGCATCCGTTCAGGTCTTGATGGAAGGGTTGAAAACACTCTGGTAGAACGTTACCGGGGGCTCAATAACCATCATCTGGAACAATTGGGAAACGGGGCCGAAGATGATATTATATGGATCCAGGCAGATACCAGCCAGTCACATATAAGGATAGCAGAAGCTGCACGTACAGAGCTCTTCTCCCCGGATGGCATGATCGATCTACCCGGCCGGAT
This sequence comes from uncultured Actinomycetota bacterium, assembly GCA_964414685.1. GTDB lineage: Bacteria > Actinomycetota > Humimicrobiia > Humimicrobiales > Humimicrobiaceae > M55B120. Next base: position 1,291 of record CAYPXQ010000125.1, on the reverse strand, counting down.
AATAATGGAGCCCGGGTATATAGCCCGGGAATTTGATGTAAAGATCGAAACAGGCAGGGAAATTAGAATCGAGAAAATAGCAGCACTCTATAATTCCAGAGACTCAGCTATATCTGAAAGCCTGATCGAGGCTCAGGACCTGGCCCGCCATGCTGAAAAGTTTGGTAAGTTGCTTGAGAGCCACATCCTGGCATGGGCTCATCTATGGGACCGCTGGCAGATCAAAGTGCAGACAGAAAGCCCGCGCATATCACAGATCCTGAACCTGCATATCTTTCACCTGCTTCAAACTGTATCACCGAACTCTGCTGAACTTGACGTGGGTGTTCCCCCCCGCGGATTACACGGTGAAGCCTACAGGGGGCTGATAATGTGGGATGAACTGTTTATTTTCCCGCTTCTGAACCTGCGTATGCCGGATATTACCCGTTCGCTGTTAAAATATCGATACCATCGTCTGCCCCGCGCCCGGCAGGCTGCGAAGATTTCCGGTTATAAGGGAGCCATGTTCCCATGGCAGAGCGGGAGCAATGGACAGGAGCAGGCGCAGACCCTGCATCTCAATCCCCAATCTGGCAACTGGATCCCGGATAATACTCAGCTTGAAAGTCATATAAATATAGCCATTGGATATAATATCTGGCAGTACTATCAGGTTACCGGTGATGAGGATTTCATGTATTTCTATGGAACCGAGATGCTTATCCAGATAGTCCGCTTCTGGGCCAGTAAGGCAAAATACAATCACAAAATGGGGCGTTATGAAATATGCGGCATCATGGGACCGGATGAGTTCCATGAAAAATATCCGGAGTCTTCGGAGCCCGGGATCGACAATAATGCATATACCAATGTTATGTTAGCCTGGCTGTTATGGCGGACGCTGGAGATAATTGAGACACTTCCGGAAAGACGGCGAAGATCCATCATGGAAGATTTTTCTATTAAACAAAATGAACTTGATCAATGGGAAGATATAGGACGAAAACTGCGCGTTCCTTTCCATGACGGAGGAATCATAAGCCAGTTTGAGGGGTATGGAGATCTGCAGGAGTTTAATTGGGAAGAATACAAAAAAAAATATGGAAATATCCAGAGGCTTGACCGGATCCTTGAATCTGAGGGAGATAGCCCCGATCGCTATAAGGTCTCCAAACAAGCTGATGTCCTTATGTTGTTTTATCTGCTCTCGGCAGATGAATTAAATGAGCTTTTTGACAGGCTTGGTTATACTTTCACAAAGGATACTATTCCTGATAATATAGATTACTACCTGGAACGTACTTCAAAC
>CAYPXQ010000124.1:0-9809 GCA_964414685.1 uncultured Actinomycetota bacterium | reverse complement strand
TGGATGGATCTGCCTGCCTGCTATCATGAAGTCCCCAGAAGTCTTGGTGCCCCTGTAACCCAGGTAGCCAAGATACCCTATTACCAATAGGTATATGACCACTATAACTGTAAATAACGGAATGTTCACTATTGTCTCCTTTCCTTGTGATTTATAATATTTCCGGGGCTACTTATCCCTGTTCCACATTATTGCACCGTATACTATGCAGAACACTGTCGATAACAGGCACAGTAAATATGCCAAAAAAATTGACACTCCGGCAAAACCTAGCATGATGCCTCCCTTCTTATTTTGTTTTTATATGTCAAACAGCTCCCCTGCCCGGCGACGCAGGCAAGGACCTGTTAAGATATAGGGTCAGCTGCAGAGACTGATTCCGCTGTCTTTAAGTATCTTTTCAGTCTCTTCGATATTAGCTACGGAAAGCACTATCTTCGTACCGGCTATGACATAGATATAATCAATATTTACGCCTTTTCCTGCCAGTATATCAAGGATCTTATGGAGTTCGCCCGGCCTGTCCGCAACAGTGACACAGATGACATCGGCTGTATGGGTGGTAAAACCCGCATCTTTAAGGGCATGCCTGGCCTTTTCCACTTCGGAAACTACCAGCCTCAGGATGCCGTAATCCCTGGCTTCGGTAGTGGAGAAACCCTGAAGGTTTATATTATTATCGCTCAGGATCCCGGTGACATCGGCCAGTCTTCCGGCCTGGTTTTCCAAAAAGACAGTGATCTGTTTTACAGGCATATAACCTCCTGCCGACTATTTTATTATTTCTCTGCCCCTGGCCAAAGCATTTAGATTAAGCTCCAGCACAGTTTCCGGCAAAAGCTCCTCCAGGGCTTTTTCCCAGTTTTTGAGCTTTACGGGGAGAAACCGGGACAGGCTTCCCATAAGGACCACATTGCCGGCCCTTGCATCACCCAGCCCTGCTGCCTCTTTCGATGCCTTTACCAGGCTGAATGATGATGTGACCTCCCGGACCTTTTCTATTATGTCGGGAGGGTACTCCCTATCCCCCACATATACTGATACCGGGACCAGTTCATAATCATTTATAAACAGGAAGCCGTCTGGCTTGAGCAGGTCCAGGTAGCGCACTGATTCAAGCTTTTCCAGCGCCATTATTATGTCGGCCTTATCGATTATGGGTGAATGCACTTTTTTGCCAACCCTGACACTTCCCACTACGCTCCCGCCCCTCTGGGCCATGCCATGGACTTCCGATACTTTTACATCATATCCCTGCAGCATAGCCGCCCTGGCAAGTATGGTGGAAGCCAGTATTATACCCTGACCTCCCACACCGGAAAACATGACCGATAGGGTGCTTCCCTCATCTATGGCCTTCCTGTTCCTTTCAAGGTAAGCCGAACTTTCTGTCTTTTCCTGTTTTATATTATTGATATTGTCGTTTTTCATATAAAAATGTTTTTATATACTAATAAAAAAAATGTTATACTTGCCAAAAGTCTTTTATGATGAATTCCTGCAGATAATGGCATCCTTACGGCATATTTCCACACATACCCCGCATCCGCTGCACTGCAGGCTGTTTATAGTGTAAGTATCCCCTGCCAATTCTATGGCAGGACAGCCGAATTTGATGCAAAGCCCGCATTTCTGGCATTTTTCCTGGTCTATGAAAACCTCATTTACTTTCGGCTTTTTCCTATCCAGGAGAATACATCTCTGCCTGGCCACTATTACTGAAAGGCTGTCTATCTCCAGGTGTTTTTTTACAGCATCTTCAAAGGCCTTCATATCATAAGCGTCTATGACCTCGACATTTTTTATGCCGGCAGCCCTGGCAATATCTTCGGGATTTACGGTTACTGTCTCTTCTCCCATAAGGGTTTTGCCCACACCCGGATGCACCTGGTGACCGGTCATGGCTGTTATCCTGTTATCAAGGATGATCATTATACCGGTCCCCTTATTATATATATTATCCACCAGCGGGGTCATGCCTGAATGGAAGAATGTGGAATCGCCTATCACCGATACCACCTTGCCCTTAAGGGAGGGGTCTGCTTTTTCCATCCCCAGGGCCTGGCCCACTCCTGCCCCCATACAGAGACAGCTGTCCATGGAATCAAGCGGAGGCAGCACCGAAAGGGTATAGCATCCTATATCACCCATGACTTTGAGCTTTAATTTCTTCAGTATGTGAAATACCGGCCTGTGGGGGCATCCGGCGCAGAGTACGGGGGGCCTCTGTGGTAGTCCGTCCTGTATCTCCCTGATCTTTTTGCTCTTTTCCTCCGGTACGGACCGTATATCTTTGCTTCTCCCGGTAACCTTTCCCTCTACTTTCCTCAAATATGCCGGGCTCAGTTCACCATAAAGGGGAAACAGCTCCTTCCCTATTATCCTGACGTCCATGCCCATAGCCAGCAGCTGCTCCTCCAAATAAGGCTCCAGTTCCTCGATCACCACTATATTGTCCCTACCCCTGGCAAATTCCCTTATGACGTCTTCGGGAATGGGGCTGGTTATCCCCAGTTTAAGTATATCAAGCCCGGGAAAAACCTCCATGACATACTGGAAGACAACTCCGGAAGTTATGATGCCGGTCTTACTGCCGGAACCATCACCCGTGAAGACCTGGTTGAGCTTACTGTTGTTGGAGAACTTTTTAAGCTCCTCCCACCTCTCAAGGACTGCCTTATGCCTGATCCTGCCGAAAGCAGGTATCATCACATATTTCCGGCAGTCTTTTTGGTATTTTTTTATGGGTACTTCCCTTCTCGGACCTGTAGATACCAGAGACCTGGAATGAGATATCCTGGTGGTTGTACGGACTATGACAGGTGTGTCGTAGTCTTCGCTGATATCAAAAGCTGCGGCCACAAAATCTTTGGCTTCCTGGCTGTCAGACGGCTCCAGCAAGGGTACCCTGGCAAATCTGGCATAATACCGGTTGTCCTGCTCGTTCTGGGAACTGTGAAGCTGGGGATCGTCTGCAGATATAAGCACCAGTCCCCCGGTGACACCCGTATAGGACAGCGTCATAAAAGGGTCTGCCGCTACATTCAGGCCTACATGTTTCATGGCTGCCAGGGTCCTGGCTCCGGCTATGCTGGCTCCGGATGCCACCTCCAGCGCCACCTTTTCATTGACAGACCACTGGCTGTATATCTCGGGATATCCAGCTACGTTTTCCAGAATTTCCGTAGAAGGGGTGCCGGGATAGGCTGCAGCCACCCTTACTCCCGCCTCATAGGCGCCCCTGGCTATTGCTTCATTCCCGGTCAGTAATCTTCTTTCTTGCGTCCCTTTCAATAAAAACCTTATCTCCGGTTGAAAAAATAACTTTAGCTCTCAGGAAAAGTCTTATCCTGAGATGTGGTAAAGACCTAATAAAGATATAAATAATATAGTATATAAGGAAAGCAATAAAAGTAAAGGATTTATGGGGTTAAAATCCCCTTAATATTATGCGCTTTTTAATATAATATATACCTGGACATGAAAAACCGTATGAACAACAGAAGATCGGCTCCGGCGCTTAATTACAGGTATTTTATCTATGCCGGGATAATAATAGCCCTCCTGCAGTTTCTGGCCCTCAGGACATTTTATGGCGAGCAAGAGGTCATCAAGCTCCCCGGAAAGCTTTTCCAGTCACCCGTCCAGTATCCCAGGGAGGAGCTTGTGCTGGAAACGGGAACCGGCACTGGCGGAGATGGCTCAGGGATCACAGCATCCGGCGATGCTCCTGAGGCATCAGAAGAGGTCCCGGATGAAGAGGCTGCCAATGGAGAGACGGCACTTACTGACATACAGAAACAGATCGTGCTAAGGCTTCTTGAACTGATAGAAGAAGACATATCATATGGTTATGAGATCTATCCGGAAACAGGATATCCCCCGGATAATGTATGGATATCAACTGATGTCATATCAATGGTGCTAAATGATGCAGGGTTCGACCTAATGGAACTAATATTCAAGGATATGTCGGATAATAAGCAGGATTATCCTATGGATATAAAGGGGGGAAGGGCTCCAATAAAGTATATAGATTTCCGGGATGTCTTTTTCCAGGAACAATTCTTCAAGAGGAATGCGCTGGAGCTTCCCCTGGAGTTTAACAGCGATGATCCCAATAATCCTGTATTGTGGCAGCCCGGGGACATACTCTACTTCCAGTTCGATCCCGACAATCCCTACAAAGACCTGGGCGGTTTTGTATCACCAAGGACTACTGATGAGGGCATACCCCTGGTGATCATGATATCTGCAGAACTGGGAAGAGTAAGTGAAGTGGACGTACTTGAGGAATACACCATAGTAGGGCATTACAGGTATCCTCCCCCCGAAATCGACTGATCCCGACCGGTTATGTGTTTTCAGGCGGTAGAGTGCATAGTCCCGGCACCTGTATCCTGCTGTTTTGCCAGGCGGTTACCTGAATACCTTGAAAGGATTAAAATCCGTATCCCTGTCATAGTGGTCTACCCCCTCTGCTTTTTTGAGGCTTCCTACGATCTTGTATGTGACCGGGGTCAGTGCTGCTTCCATAAGGACCTTGAATATATAATTTGATATTATTATAAGCAGCAGCAGACTGTTGGGATATACACCAAAAAACGCCGCCATCACGAATATTATGGTATCCACGGCCTGCCCCGCAATGGTGGATCCTATGGTCCTGGCAGCCAGCCATCTCCCCCGGGTAAGGACTTTCATCCTTGCCAGTATATATGAATTGGAGAATTCGCCGGCAAAGTATGCTATAAGTGATGCCGCCACTATCCTGGGGGTCTGCCCCAGTATGGCCATATAGGCTTCCTGCATCTCCCAGCCCTCTGCCGGCTGGATAAGGCCTATAAGGCCCAGGGTTGCCGACATCAGGAAAGCGCTGGCAAAGCCTATCCATATCACCCTTCTTGACTGCCTGTAACCATAGACTTCTGTAAGTATGTCCCCGAATATATATGAAAGGGGGAAAAGGATAGTACCGCCGTCAAAGGTAAACTTCCATATATCTATTATCTTGGTGGAAGCTATATTGGATATGAGCAGGACCGCTACAAAAAGGCCTGTGATGAGGTCTATATATTTATATCTTCCATTCGCCGCGTTTTTATCCATGTATGCGTCCTTTTTGATGAAACGGAAAAATATGATAGAACAATAAGACCCATTTTGCAAACAGTGCTGCAGCTGATCGTTTGATACCTTTTGTAATGGATATATATAATGGGTTATAATAGTAATATAAAAATAACCAATTTAATATAAGCGGGGGCAGAGATGAATGATAAAAAGGATTTTGACAAGGGCTTTCTGGGTTTTGTCATCGGCGGAGCCGTACTGGGAGCAGTTGCCGGATATGTGGTAAAAAGGGTGGGCCCAAAAAATATCATGGAGATGATAAAACGTAAGGACATTATACCCCCGTCCATTACCAACCTCATGAATGAGTTCTCGGCCCGGCAGAGATCGATGGATAAATAAAATGCTAATAAAAAGCCTCCCGGTTTTCCAGGAGGCTTTTTATTATGTTTTTTAAAGTATTTTATTTTTTCCTGGGCATCTTCTTCATGACCATGAAATAATATACTATAGATGCCACCCACCAGAAATTTACCACAAAGGTGACTATCAGGACTACCAGCCATATGGTCTTGGTGTTCTCGCCGGAACCAGGAAATTCACTATTATCCCTTTTGATGCAGTCCACCAGGGTGATTATCCACAGGATAAACAGGAACAATCCTACCAGTGCCAGTATTCCCCAGCAGACGATCATGAATACGCTTATTCCTGCACCTACAGCATCTTCTGCAGTACAGCCAAAAAGCATCAGCGGGATGAGTGCGGCCAGCAGGACCAGGGGTACCAATCTTTTCATCTTAACTCCTTTTTCACTTATTGTATTAAAAGTCTTATCAGATTAGTTGTAAATATTGACTTTATTAAATATATATTGTTTCTCTTAATATATAAAGGATTATTATTCGTTTTCAAACATATCCCAGTCAAAGTCGATAAATATTATAAAGGATCTGCCTTCGGACCCTGAGACCATGAGAGCCTGCCTTCTTTCATCCTTTACTGCTATGACTACATCACTGTCCTGGATCCCGGTTCCGGGACCCCTGAAGGCGTCTATCTGCCATCCCCTGCCGGTAAGCCTTTCATAATATGCCAGCACCAGGGCCCTGTCATCAGGGGTGGAGTATACTATGATCCCCACATCCTGGCCGGTTATGCTTTCGGGAAGGTCTTCCAGCGCCTGCCTTTGGTTATCTGAAAAAGATACTCCATATGTCGATACCAGGCTGATCACCTTCTCTATGTTCCCGGTTACCTGGACCAGGGCCGCTGATCCTGGATAAATAAGCTCGTCTATTACCACACTTTCATCTATATTGTCCCCGGCCCAGACACTTAGCCCCGTAGATCTTTCAAATAGCGAGAGCAAGGGGCATACACATCCCGAAACAAGGAGTATTGCTGCCAGTACCAGGGTTAATACTAAAAATATTTTTTTAGTATTACTTATCACATTGATTTCCTTCCATTATTATCCTGCACATCATTTATTTAGCTTCTTGATAAGCCAGGCTATGTTTTCACCCAGGTTCCGGAAGGTATCCATGCCTTCCTCATCATCAAGTATCTCTCCCTTTTCCCTGCCTATACCCATATTCCAGTATATGGATCCCGGGATGATTACCTGGTTAAGCAGAAACAGGTTGTTTATCTGATGGAGGGTCTCTACCGCACCTGCCCTTCTTACGGCTATGACACCTGCGCCGACCTTCCTCTTTAACAGGTTTCCACCTGACCGGGCGCAGTAGCCGCTCCTGTCTATCAGGGATTTTACCTGGGGCGTCACCGAACCGAAATATACCGGTGAACCTATAATAATTCCGTCACTCTCATACATCTTCTTCTGGCAGTCATTCAGGATATCAGAATCGATTATACACAGGCCGTCACCGGTCTTCTTGCAGGCTCCGCATGCATTGCAGCCGTATACCGGTTTTTCGGCTATATGTATAAGCTCTGTTTCTATCCCCTGGCTTTCCAAAACTTCAAATACTGTTTTTATAGCCAGGTAAGTATTTCCGTCTTTCCTGGGACTTCCATTGAAACCTACTACTTTCATACAGCCTCCATATTTTGTTCTATCACTTTATAAATATCCTGGGGATCCTGTCCTTTATCATGCAGGTGACTTCATAATTTATGGTACCCAGCATTCCCGCTATTTCATCTGCAGTTATCCTGCCCTGGCCGGAACTTCCCATAAGCACTACCTCTTCCCCGGTCTTTATGTCTTTTTCCCTGCATATACCGGTTATGTCTACCATGAACTGGTCCATGGTAATATTGCCCACCACCGGCGCTTCCATCCCCTTTATAAGTACTTTTGACCGGTTGGAGAGTATCCTGCTGTAGCCGTCTGCATAGCCCACAGGGACAGTGGCTATTACCGAATCCTCCCGGGTCTTGAATGTGCCGCAGTAAGATATGGGCTCTCCTGCACTGACTTTCTTTAAAAAGGATATGCGGCTCTTGAGTGTGAGTACCGGCCTCAATTCCCGCACCATCCTTTTTGTATCTTCCGGAAGCCAGTTTTCCCATCCATCCGCATAAGGGTTCATGCCGTACAGGCAGAGTCCGGTCCTTACCATATCATAGTGTGACTCCCTGAACCTGAAAAATCCAGCACTATTGGCAAGATGCATATCAGTGGTACTTAAGTCCAGTGAATCGATCATGGCAAGTGTCCGGGAAAACCTCTCCATCTGCAGAATGGTATAATCCGGGTCTTTCTCGCTGGCACAGGCAAGATGGGAAAATATGCCCTCGACTTTGAGGTTCTTCATGGAACTTATGGCGGATATTTCCCCCGCATCCTTCCAGTTTATCCCCAGCCGGTTCATGCCTGTATCTATATTTATGTTCACGGAAGCTTTAAGGCCCTTGCTGCCGGCAATATCCGAATATATTCTGGCGGTTTCAACTGAATTGACTGTGAGTATTAGATTATTGTCCATGGAAGTGCCGGCAGCGGCGGCCGGACATTCCCCCAGTATATGGATGGGGGCATCGATGCCTTCCCGCCTTAGAATTATCCCTTCTTCTGCCAGGGCTACACCCAGGCAATCTGCGCCGTTTACAAGGACCGTTCTGGAGACTTCCCCTGCTCCATGACCATAGGCATCAGCCTTGACCACAGCCATGACCTTTACACCCGGTCCTGCACGGTGCGACCTTACAAGCTGCAGGTTATGGGCGAGCGCCTTCAGGTCTACCTCTGCCCGGGCAAACCGTCTATCTTTTAACTGAGGGTCATTTATCAAGATCTTTTTATTCCCTGATCATGGACCTTACAATATCAGACCTGGTAACTATTCCCACCATATTATCATTATCATCCATCACCGGAAGCCTGTTTATATCGTGTCTTATCATAAGGTTTGCCGCTTCGCTTACCGGAGTATCCTCTCTTACTGTCTTTACTTCAGTGCTCATTACATCGCTTACCCTGGTGCCCAGGTATTTTTTGAGGTTAGCTTTGAACTTATTAAGGCTTTCAAGATATATGATACTGTCCAGCAGCTTGAAATACCTGGGAAAATGCAGGTCTGAATCCTTTACTATGAGGTCTCCTTCAGTGGCAATACCCACAAGTTTCCCGTCTTTGTCCACAACCGGGACACCGCTTATCTTATTCTCCACCAGGATCTTTGATAATTCTTCCACAGATGCATCTTCCTGTACGGCTATCACCTCTGTTACCATGATATCTTTTACTGCCTGTTCATCTGCCATTCTATTTCTCCCTCCTGTATTTTATTTTTTCTATCTTCAGAAATACTTCCTTTATGCCCTCAAGCAGGTCTGTGGCGACAAGTGATGTCCTGCTTGTCTTTTTGCTCATGATATCTGCTGCCAGCCCGTGTATATATACCCCGCAGGCAGCAGCAGGAAGCGGTTTCATCCCCTGGCAAAGCAGGGACCCGATGATACCTGTCAGTATATCCCCGGTACCGGCGCTGGCCATGCCCCAGTTCCCCGTAGGATTAATATAGCTTACCGGCAAGCCTTCATCAATACCGGTGGTGACAGTGGCAGCTCCCTTGAGCACTGATATGGCCCCGAACCTTTTGCTGGCTTCCAGGTTTACATCCAGCCTGTCAGAAAGATCGATGCTCTCCATTCCCATTATGCTGGAGAGCTCCCCGGCGTGGGGGGTTATAACCAGGTCGGCCTTTACAGTCCCATTATCTTCCCCGATCTCATGTGGTCCAGCCAGCGCCTGAAGCCCGTCTGCATCCAGGACAACAGGTATATTCAGTCTTTTGATAAGTTCTCTTACCAGGTGTATGGTACCGGCATCCCTGGATATGCCCGGTCCTATGGCAGCTGCATCCATATTTCGGGAAAGTTCCAGTATGTCCTCCAGGCTTTCAAAATCAAGTGCAGCCATGTCTGTCTGCTGTACCGGATAGGTTATGACTTCGGTAAGCTTTTCCTCCATTATGCCGTTGAGCTCCTCCGGACACACCAGGGTGACAAGACCTGCTCCCGCCCTTAAGGCTCCCATGCAGGTCATAGCCGCCGCCCCGGTAAACCCCAGTGAACCTGCCGCCACCATAAGCTTTCCCACCCGGTGCTTATATGTCCAGGTCTCTCTGGAGGGTACCACAGCCGCTGCCCATTCCAGCGTAGGTTCGAATATCTGTTCAAACCTGCCGAAATATTCCCCGGGTATGCCTATGTCTATAACGCTTACCCGTCCGTTATATGCGGCACCCGGATAATTTACATTC
>CAYPXQ010000123.1:0-2093 GCA_964414685.1 uncultured Actinomycetota bacterium | reverse complement strand
TTTCAGTCCTGTGGTAAGGGCCAGTATGGCCATTACTTCGGATGCTACCGTGATATCATATCCTGTCTCCCTGGGTATCCCGTTGATCTCCCCTCCCAGTCCTATGACTATATTACGGAGAGCCCGGTCGCTGACATCCACTACCCGGTTAAGGGTTATGGAAAACGGGTCTATGTTCAGGTCATTTCCCTTCATCAGGTGGGTATCCAGGAAAGCTGCCAGGAGGTTATGGGCAATACTCACAGCATGGTTGTCCCCGGTCAGGTGAAGATTAAAATCTTCCATAGGGATAACCTGGGAGAACCCCCCGCCGGCGGCCCCGCCCTTTATTCCGAAAACCGGACCCAGAGACGGCTGCCTTATGCAGGTAATTGTCTTCTTTCCTATCTTGTTGAGCGCCATGGCAAGTCCTATAGTGGTAACTGTCTTTCCTTCACCCAGGGGTGTAGGAGTTATGGCGGTAACATCGATATATTTTCCATTTGGCCTGTCCTTAAAATCATCGATCACATCCAGGCTCACCTTGGCTTTATGGTTGCCGTATAATTCCAGGTACTTCTCGTCCAGCCCCATAGATCCAGCGATTTCCCGGATATCCTTGATCTCCGCTGCCTGCGCGATCTCTATATCGCTTTTCACTTCATTCTCCTTTCGCTTTTTTTACAATCAATCCCCCCTGCCGGGAACCATGTTGATGATTTCCCGCAAAACCTTATTTTGATGCATATTCCTTAAGGAATTTAGTGACTTCCCCTGCTTCCCTGGGACCCACTATCACTTTCCAGCCGTCTCCCAGTTCGTCTTCAAGCTCGCCCTGGAGCTGGGCTACATAGCCGGGTATTATAAGTTCCTTTTTGGAAGTCTTTTCCTGTATGCCGCTCTTCTTTATAAACTGGGAGATCAGCTCGGGAACGAATTTTCCTGCTGCCCAGGCAGTAAGGACCGACTGTCCCTCTACATTCATCACCAGAAGCCATGCCGGGACCTTGCTGGTCTCCACCTCGCCTGAGATTATAAAATAGGTAAGGGAGAAGTTAGTGGTGATGAGTATGGGTGAATTCTCGTCAGGTTTTCCTATCTCATATATCTTTTCCTCCACCTGCATGGGTCTTCTGGGATCGGTGTAGATATTCTGTCTGTATACCAGAAGGGGATAGATATTATGCTTATCCGCATTTGAAAGGACAATTATGGAACCGTATTTTGCTACAAATACAGAAGCGATAAGGGTCTCAAACTGGGGGTCGTCAGTCATCTCGTCTGCAAAAACTATGGTGGGAAATCCCAGGCTTCTCTCCTGCTTCTTTATGGCAGCAGCCCTCATAGCCACCTGGTCTTCCAGGTCCTTTTTAAGTTTCCTGGAACCCGCATCTATTATTATATTCTTTATGCCTGCATCCCTGAGCTTTCCGGTAAGCTCCATTATACCGTCTATAGTCTCGCTCCTGACAGCAATGGGACATCCCGTTTCTTTGGCTGCTGAGACCATCTCGTCGATATTTTCCGCAGTAGCTGCATGGAGTAAGGGTTTTGAATCCTTGAACTTTCCGGCAGCTTCCTTCAGAGTCGCGGCATCACCGGATACCAGGATCATGGGTTTCTGGGTGATCGAGCTTACCTTTTCTGCTGCAGCCATAAACTTGCCCTTATCACCTGAACTGTTCTTGATACAGACCGAGTCAAGCGCCAGGGTAAGGCCTACCCTCTCATAGGAGATGCTGTCGATATCCTTTACCAGTTTCTCTATCTCATCTTCAGCCATATCATCGCTTACAGTCACGGCAAACGCATTCTGGTTGACAAAAGTCCTGTCATGCCTGTAAAGTACGGTTTCTTCTCCCAGGGTAAATGCATTGTCGCCAGCACCTATCTCTACCTTCAGTATTGGCGGCTGGGAAGCTTCGGACAGGGCTGCCTTGGCTTCTTCCGAGACATGGGGACACTTATCCAGCTCCACTTTCCCTGCTGCCAGCTGCATGGCAAAGGCCAGGCAGGTGGGAAATCCGCAGTCTTTACAATTAGTCTTGGGCAGTTTCTTGAATATCTCTAAACCGCTTAATGCCATACCTATCTCTCCTTATCTAATAATATGT
>CAYPXQ010000122.1:0-7223 GCA_964414685.1 uncultured Actinomycetota bacterium | reverse complement strand
ACTGCCGTGATAATCAAGGTGATCCTGGGACAGATTGGTAAATACCAGGAAATCAAAATCAATTCCATCTACCCGGTGAAGGTCTATTGAATGGGATGACACTTCCATGCAGGCAAACTCTACCCCGCTTTCAAGGCTCCCGGAAAAAAACCTCTGCAGTTCTATTGATTCCGGTGTAGTCCTGTCAAAACTGACTTCTCTGCCGTCTATGAAGGACCTGTATGTAGTGATAATGGAAGTCTTTTTTCCGGCTGCCTTCAGTATGGAATCTATAAGCCAGCAGGTGGTGGTCTTTCCGTTGGTGCCTGTAATGCCTATCACTTTGAGCGACCTTGAAGGATCCCCAAAAAAATTCCTGCTTATGGCGGGAAGAGTTTTCCTGGTATCCTCAACGATCACCTGGGTTACCGAAGGATCAAGGACAAGCTTTTTATTGCATATAACTGCCACGGCTCCATTTCTTACTGCATCCAGCGCATGGTCATGGCCATCCTGCCTGAATCCCTTTACCGCAGCAAATAATCCTCCCCCGGCTGTCTTCCGGGAATCCAATGTTATATCATCTATAGAAATAGCCGGATCTCCGTAGATCTTTATATATCTGACCCCATCCAGTATCTTTTCTAATCTCACTGCAAACCTTTCCTAAAATATTTTGCATGACCTTTTTACTATGATTATACATCATATAATATCATTTAATGACCTCTATCCTCTGCAGCGAAAACTCCATTATTTCCCTGAACACCGGAGCGGCTACTGTGCCTCCCCATACCGTCCTTTCCTCGCCCTGCGGCTCATCCACTACTATTATTATTGCAATTTCCGGGTTTTCATAAGGAGCAAAACCTACAAAAGAAGTAATGCTTCTTCCCTCACTGTATCCCACCCCGTTCCTGTTGGCTTTTTCTGCAGTCCCGGTCTTGCCGCAGACATCGATGCCCTCTATTTGGGCATTGGTACCTGTGCCGTCCTGGACCACTGAAAGCATCATATCCCTTACAGAAGAGGCAGTCTCGGCGCTTATTATCCTTTTATCCTCCAGGTCCAGCGGGCTTTTTTCTTCCGGATCACCCAGCATTAGCTCACTTACAACAGACGGCTGTATTAGATATCCGCCATTTGCGATAGCACAGACCGCCCTTAAGAGCTGAAGCGGGGTCACTGATATGCTCTGGCCTATAGCCAGCGCCCCTATGGTGGAAGCGGGCCAGCTTTTATGATCATGAAATATCCCGTTTTCCTCTCCCGGAAGTTCAATACCTGTCCTGGACCCAAATCCAAAAGCCTTTATGCCTTCCCATAGGACCCTGTCCCCCATACTCAGGGCGACTACTACCGCTCCCACATTGCTGGAATTTTGGATTATCTCTGAGGTGGAGTATTGTATATTCGATCTCCTGAATATCTCTTTTATGGTCCTGTCAGCAACTCTTATAGACGGCGGCAGATCGAAAATTTGCTGGCTGCCAACAGTACCCCGCTCCAGGGCGGAGGCGATGTTTACGATCTTGAAGGTGGAACCCGGCTCATAAGTAAAGGATGTGCCGGCCGGCTTATAGAGATCTTCGTCATAATCCTGGTAATTATTGGGGTCGAAGCCGGGATATGAGGCCATCGCCAGCACTTCACCGTTCCGGGGATCCATTACCACTGCTGCAGCGCCTATGGCATCATATTGCCTTACAACTTCCTCAAGGCTTTTTTCGGCCATAAACTGTATTTGCGTATCTATAGTCAGGACTATATCTTTACCGTCTACCGGTTCCAGGTATGTCTCTATATTCCCCGGAAGTATATTCCCGAACACATCCCTGCCTGCTTCAGCCCTTCCGTCAATGCCCCTTAATATGGCCTCGTACTGAAGCTCTATACCGTACAAACCATTTCCGTCTGTACCTGTAAAACCTATGACAGGCGCCCCCAGCTTGCCCTGGGGATAATATCTCTTGCCCTCATCCTGTATATATATACCTTCAATTCCCAGGCCGGCCACCTTTGAGGCATCGCTGGAATCTATCTTCCTCTGTATATATACAAATCCCAGATCCTGGTTAGAAAGCTTTTCATAGATCTCTTCCCTGTCCATACCCAGGACTTCTGATATAAGAAAGGCTGCCTCCTCAGGGTCATCTATCTCCCCTGGATTGGCATATATGGTCTTTTCTATAAGGCTTACAGCCAGCTCATTCCCATTGCGGTCCAGTATCTTGCCTCTTTTGGAATAAAGCTTGAATTCCCCCATATGCTGATAGCGGGCATAGGTCTGGTATTTGGAAGCATCCAGATATTGTATGGAAACCAGCCTGTATGAGATGATACAAAAAGCTGTGAAAAATAAAATAAACAGGAAATATATTCTTTTCCTGTTTATCCTGCTCTCATTTTTTTTTGCTGTCATTTTCTTACATATCTACATCAGGGTATAAAAAATGTCAATACGCTTTCTGAAACCACCAGCACTATATCCTGAAAATAATATAGGGTCCCCAGCAGATTGTCATAATTCCCTGGTATCGCCGGCAGGCTTTCCCTGGATATATAATCAAATATCTTTTCATTATTTATGATGTCGTCCCCGGAGATAGCTATGACTTCCATGGGATCCGTCTTCATCTCCAGCCTGTCCCCGGCAGCTGCAAGTATGCGTGAAGGTGACCTCAAAGACGATATCTCCAGTTTAAGCCTGTCGGACCTGTCTTCCTCTACAGCTATCATGCCATTGAGCCTGTATATCTCTTTCTGGTAATTTATATTCTGCACCTTTAGCCCTATATTCAGCAGAAGCCCCAGGCAGGCAAACAGGATAATGACCACCATAATATAAAAAGGTCCGCTGTTGCAGTATAATACCTGTCTTCCCTGCCGGACTCTCTTTTCTTCTTTTACAAGATAAAGTACAGGTTTCTGGAAATCATTAAGTTTTTCTGCTGTTTCCGGCATCATCTTTTTCAGACTTTCTTCAATGCTCTTAGCCTGGCGCTTCCCGAACGGGGATTTTGCTTTATTTCGCTCTCATCAGCCATGACTGCCCCTCTTGTCAGGGTCTCTGCTCTTTTTTCGGCTCCGCATCTGCAGACAGGCAGGCCCGGAGGGCATGTGCATATGCCTTCAAATTCCTTAAACATCGTCTTTACCATCCTGTCTTCCAGTGAATGATAGGAGATTATGACCATCCTGCCGCCTGTTTTCAGTACCTGGAAGCCGTCATCAATTGCTTTTTCAAGGTTTTCCAGTTCCCTGTTTACCTCTATCCTTATAGCCTGGAATACTCTTTTTGCGGGATCTCCCCTGCGCCTGCCGTATGATCCGGGGGGAATGGAGCCCCTTATTATGGCAGCCAGTTCTCCGGTTGTGCTTATATCTCCATGCTTTCTTCTTTTCTCAATATTGCCAGCTATGCGGCGGGAAAACTTTTCCTCGCCGTATTCTATAAAAACCTTCTCCAGTTTTTCCCTGGAATAACTATTGACCACTTCTGCCGCTGTCAGTTCCTGGCTGCCTGAAAACCTCATATCCAGGGCTTCATCCCTTCTATAGCTGAATCCCCTTCCTGAACTGTCTATCAGAAAAGAAGACAGACCCAGGTCCAGCAATATACCGTCTGCCTCCCGTATCCCCAGTCTCCTTAATATGTGACTTATATTTGCGAAGTTATCATTGACCGGTATCATATATGCGGCCAATGACCCTAATCTATTGGCGGCGGTGCTTAAGGTCTGACTATGAAGATCTACTCCAATTACTTTGCCTGTGGGGGCAATGGCTTTAATTATTTCTGCAGTATGACCCGCACCGCCAAGTGTCCCGTCGAAGACTATGTCTCCCTGCTTCGGGCTCAGATATTCCAGGACCTTATCAAGCAAAACTGGTATATGGAATCCGTCTTTACCCATACCGGCCCGCTTCCCTAAAATCCCAATTCTTCAAATGCATCCTGGTCCTCAGAGAACTGGGAATCAGCCTTATTGTAATAACTGTTCCAGTTTTCCTCCGACCAGATCTCTGCCCTGTCCGATACTCCTACCAGGACTATTTCTTTTTTCAAACCAGCATATTCTATCAGGTTCTGGGGGATCCTGGTCCTTCCCTGCTGGTCTATGCTTTCCATTGAAGCCGATGAGAAAAACCATCTTGAAAACCTCTGTATATTCCTCCTGGCCATGGGATTCTCCGCTATCTTATCCTCTATCCTCTTCCATCCCTCCCTGGAAAACATGAACAGACACTTCTCATCGAAACCTTTGGTGATTATTACTCCCTTTATTATTTCTTCCCGGAACTTTGCAGGGATAAATATCCTGCCTTTACTGTCTATTGTCCTGCGATGTTCGCCTAAAAACATTTACAGCCTGCCGGACCATTTTTAATAAAATAGTGGGAAAACTATTCCATTTTCCACCACTTTCCCCCACATCACACCAATAAAGTACCATATTAAACATCATTTGTAAACTAATTTTTAAAAAAATAGTAAAAATAATTATTATTATTTAATGAATTTTTTATTCAATAATAATATCTAACTATATATTGTTATTGAATAAGACAATATGATATGCATACACAATATATTGTGCGGACTGTCAGTTTTCCCTGTCTATCTCCAGTTCCCTGGCGACCAGCCTTCCGTCTTCTGACCTGGTAAGCTCTTCTATCTTCTGCTCCGCCTGGTTCAACTTTTTAAGGCAATGGGAAGAAAGCTTTATTCCCTGTTCGAATCTCTGCATGGAATCCTCCAGAGATATATTTTCATCTTCCAGCTTTTTAACTACCTCTTCCAGTTTCTCCAGCGCTTCCTCAAAATCCATTTTATCGATGTCCATATTAGATCCCCTACCCGGATAATCTTTTTGTTAATATTTCAAGCACCCTGGCTTTGATGTTTCCGTCTCCCAGCTGTATCCCTATATCATCGCCGGAAGAAACTGCTTTTACGCTTTTTATGCTTTTACCCTTTATGGTGATCACGGCAAAACCTCTTTTAATTATATTTACCGGGCTGTTTTTCTCAAGGCTTTCCATGGTAAATCCGGCAGATATTTTCTTCCTGTCTATGTGGCTGGTAATACTGTTTTTCCACCTGAATATATTATTCTTAACTGTAAGCCTGGCAGAACCGATGCGCGAGATTATCCTTTCCGGCCTCAGCCCGGCATTCCATCCGGCCAGGACCTTTCTTTTCATGCCGGTGATGCCTGCCATATTGTCTTTGAGGTCCCTGTGCGCCATGGCTGCATCCTGGTATTTTGCCCCCAGAAGAGTATCGGGCCTTAGAAAATATTTTCTGTCTATAAGGGACCGCAAATACCTGCGGTGGCTCTTGGCCAGTCCCAGGGATCTTTCCCGCATGGCTGCAGCCGCAGTCTTGATATCCCTGGTGATCTTTTCTTTGTCCAGTATCACGTTTTCGGCGGCTACCGATGGAGTAGCAGCCCTCAGGTCTGCCACAAGATCCGATATGGTAAGATCTGTCTGGTGCCCGACTGCCGAGATAACAGGGGTGGTGCAGTCATATATGGTGCAGGCCAGTTCTTCACTGTTAAAGCCCCACAGGTCTTCCAGGGAACCGCCTCCCCTGGCTATTATTATTACATCCACTCCGTACTGGCATAGATCTTCTATAGCCTGACAGAGGTCTGCAGCTGAGGTCATGCCGCCCACATTTACATTCCTTACTATGAGATGAAAATTAGGGAACCTTTTTTCCAGGACAGATACCATATCCTTAAGCACTGCCCCGCCGATCGATGTGGCTACGCCTATCCTCTGGGGGAGCATAGGTATCTTTTTTTTCTTTCCGCTGTCGAAATACCCCTTTTTTGAAAGTTTATCCTTTAACTGCTCAAAGGCCAGTATCAGGGCACCTTTTCCCACGGGACGCGCATCCAGTGCTATTACCTGGTATTCACCCCTTTTTTCGTAGACAGAGACATAGCCGTTTACCTGCAGGTGCAGGCCTTCTTCCATATCAAATACCAGCCTGCGGTTATTCTGATGGAACATCACTATCCTGACCTTGCTGTTTTCATCCTTCAGGTCAAAGTACATATGCCGGGAGTTATGGAAAAAGAAATTGCTTACTTCTCCTTCCACCCAGATATCGGGAAAGCTGCCTTCCAGGTCCTGCCTGATCAGGCGGTTTAATCCGCTTACGCTGTAGATGATGGGAATATTGCTGTTATTCATCGGTATAGCATCACTGGAGATCCCAGTATGTGACCATTATCTGGGTCCTGTCCGGAGATAATTCCTTTACCAAAACATCGACCACCCTGTCCCTGTCTTTGCTGGAAAATGTATATTTGGTTATAAGGATATCATCTTCCTGGCCGCCCGCAAACTCTTCTTCCAGTTTGGCCATACTTTTCTGGTAGATGAAATCCCGGTTCCAGATAGACTGAACTTTTTTATTCCTGTAATATTCTTCCACAGCCGCAAACGCTTCATCTGTCTCAAGGATCACATATATTATCTCCTGTTCCTCGATAAGGACTCTTGCTTCTTCCACCCTTGAATCGGGATAGTAGAAAGTATCGAATGTCTCCAGGAAATCCTTATTCCTTAAAAGCTCCTCAAGCTCTTCTTCGGTGAGTTTTCCAGTATCCCTGCCTTCTACTTCTTCTATTTTTATGGCTGAAGTATCCCCAGGACTAAAAAGACCGGAAAAGATACAGGAACTGGTTAATGCCGGGACTGCTGCCAGAAATATGCATAAAATGATTATGGTCCATCTTCTATTCTTCATCATATCATCCTTTTAAAGTGTAAAAAATATTCTGTACAGTATATAGGAACAGAAAATTATCTCCACGGAAGCCATGATAATATTCAGTACATTCTCATAACCTTCTGTACGCTCCATCAGGAGTTTTACCGGCTGTTTCATGAATCTTTTTATCTTTGGCAAAAACCTTGCCATCGAATAAATAGAGTACCCCACCAGTATCGAGCTCCCCAGGACTACTATATTGTCATTAAAAAGGTACACGCAATAAACAAAATAACCGATCTCGGCCAGGTTCAGCGCTATTATTACTCCCAGGGACATGATCACCGGACCGCCAGCCGGCTGGCTGCCTGTTTCCAGCTCCGGCATGCTCTCCTCCAGCCTGGCAGCATCTTCGGCCAGCACCCCTTTTCCCCTGGCCCTTATCATAAATCTTAAACTTGAAACATGCAACCAGATCAATATTATCGATAAAAATGTTAATAAAATCATC